>JAUNAK010000038.1 GCA_030527665.1 Eubacteriales bacterium | reverse complement strand
CCGGTGCCGACAAGCACACCAATGCCTATAAGTACACCGGTACCGACAAGTGCACCCGCTGCTTCGAATTCCGGTACGGAAGGTATGATCTTCCCGGACAGCAGCAGCCGTTTGTTGACAAGTGCAGAGTGTGCGGCTCTTTCAAAAAGTCAGGTGCAGGATGCAATCAATGAGATCTATGCACGCAGGGGATATATTTTTGAGGATGCGGGAATCTATGCAAAGTATAAGCAGTACAGCTGGTACAGACCGAGTATTCCGAAATCCTCCTTCACCGGAAGTGAGTTTAACTCCATTGAATATGCCAATGTTGAACTTCTGGCAAAGTATCAGTAAACAGAAAAGCCGAAGCACCGGTAATTTTTGAAGGGAATCTCCGAAGAGGAGCGGGTATATGACGTTACAGGTAGAAAAAGAGGTTCTGCTGACAGCGGCAGAACATATCGGAGAAACGGCTTTGCATCTGGCAAAGCTGCAGGAAAGAGCAGAACAGCTGGTAAGCAGAACGGCCGGCTTCTGGGAAGGAGAGGCGGCTGCGATCTTTCGGGATAACTGCAGAGAGCAGGGGGAAGAGTTTCGTGAACTCCTTTCCCGCATACAGAAATATGAGACAGAGATCTGCGAAATCGCCGGGCTGAAGGGTTCGGCAGCGACAGGGGAAGAAAAAGAAGTTCTGAAATTGGACAGCTTTGTACTGGATGATCTGTAAGTATTCTTATGGCAGGAATGACCAGAATGGAGAAAATACATGGAAGTGAATGAAACAGATGAAAGCATGGATCTTCAGGCTGCAATGAAACTGGCAGACCGGGTCGAGGAAATTGCAGAAAAGCTGCAGTCCTTTGCGGATATCTATGCCGCAGATATGGCAGAGCTGACCAAAATCTGGACCGGAGAAAATGCCAATGCATATCTGAAGAAAATGCAGCAGCTGCAGGAACAGATTCAAAACTCTTCCGCTAAGCTGAAAGATGATGCGGATGCTGTTCGTGTACAGACAAAGAAGATATTTCAGTAAAAGAATGAGGCGTGGATCTTTTCGGTTATTAGCTGACCGGAAATCCACGCCTTTATTATGTAACCGCAAAAATATGAAAGTTGACGTAGGGCAGGCTGATATTTGGGAACATTATGCCGAAGAAAAAGAATAGAAATCATAGATCCATAACTATGCTATAATAAACAATTAAATGATGATTATTATAAGGGGAACTTTCTATAGGAAAGAGCGATTTGCAGCATGAAGAAATTGATCACTGATGACAACAAGAAATATTTTATCCGGGTATGCATGGTTATTTTTGCAGACATTCTATGTATATGCACTGCATTTGCGGCAGCCCTGTGGATCCGGTTTGACCTGCGGTTTGCCAATATTCCGGTCGAGTTCATGTCCGGTTATCTGCGGATCGTTCCGATCTATGCCGTCGAGATCTGTATTCTGTACTGGATCATGCACCTGTATCAGAGCATCTGGCGGTTTGCAAGTATCATTGAGGCAGAACGTATTATCGCGGCATACGTGATTCTGGCAGTATTGCTTCCGGTTGAGAATAAGCTGCTGGGACATGCCATACCGATGGGCTGTGTGCTGATCGGATATCTGATGTGCCTGTCCTTTTGTATAGCCATTCGGTTCGGTTATCGAATCACAAGAAAAGCCATACATGATCGTGTACTGGATAAAAATGACCGAATGGCAGTCATGCTGATTGGAGCGGGATCTGCAGCAAGAGAAGTACTGATCGATATGCGTTTTCACGGTGACAAATATGCAGTCAAGGCAATTATTGATGACAACCGTACCAAGCAGGGAAGGTATCTGGAAGGCGTTCAGATCGTTGGAGGAAGAGAAAAGATCCTTTATGCAGCTGTAAAATACCAGATTGACCTGATCGTTTTTGCAATTCCCAGTGCCACCCCGCAGCAGAGGGCAGATATTCTGAGCATATGCAAGGAGACAGGCTGCCAGCTGAAAACCCTGCCGGGACTGACCCAGCTGATCGAAGGTGAGATCCATGTATCCAAGCTTCGGGATGTGGATATTACCGATCTGCTCGGAAGAGAAGAAATAAAAGTAGATAATCAGGAGATCCTTTCGGAGATCTCCGGAAAAACCATTCTGGTTACCGGCGGAGGCGGATCGATCGGTTCCGAGCTTTGCAGGCAGATCGCAAAAGCAGAGCCGGCGCAGCTGATTATTGTGGATGTCTATGAAAATAACGCCTATGCGATACAGCAGGAACTGCTTCGGGATTATTCGCAGCTGGATCTGGTCGTACTGATTGGATCGGTTAGAAACACGGCTCGTGTAAACGCAATTATGGAAACATATCATCCGGATGTTATCTATCATGCGGCAGCGCATAAACATGTCCCGCTGATGGAAAACAGTCCGCATGAAGCAATCAAAAATAATGTTTTTGGAACCTATAAGGTGGCAAAAGCTGCCATTCGTTACGGCGTGAAAAAATTCCTGCTGATCTCCACGGATAAAGCAGTGAATCCAACCAATATCATGGGGGCGAGCAAACGGATCTGTGAGATGCTGATCCAGATGCTCAGCCGTGAGCAAAGCGGAACCGTGTTTATGGCTGTTCGATTCGGCAATGTACTGGGATCGAATGGAAGCGTAATTCCGCTCTTTATGGATCAGATCCGCAGAGGCGGACCGGTTACGGTAACCGATAAGCGGATCACCCGGTTTTTCATGACGATTCCGGAGGCGGTATCTCTTGTTTTGCAGGCAAGTCATTACGGAAAGGGCGGAGAGATCTTCGTTTTGGATATGGGAGAACGGGTAAGCATCGATGAAATGGCACGAAATCTGATCAAGCTTTCCGGATATACACCGGATGAAGATATCAAGATCGAATACACCGGTCTTCGTCCGGGAGAGAAACTGTATGAAGAACTGTTGATGGCAGAAGAGGGAATGGCGGATACGTCAAACAGCCGCATTCATATCGGAAAGCCGATCCGCATGGATGACTCACAATTTGCCAATCAGCTTCTTCTTCTGGAGCAGGCAGCCAATAATGAGAAAAGCGATATCAAACGTGTTGTGTCGGAGGTTGTACCGACATATAAAATAAGCTGAACATAAGGGGGGAAGTTCATATGAGGATTGGAAAAGTATTGTCACTTGCCATGCTGACGGCAGCAGTGGTGGTTGGAGTAAACCTGGGAGCCAATACCGTATCTGCGGATTCTGCGGATACCGTCACCATGTATCGCATGTACAATCCGAACAGCGGCGAGCATTTCTATACCGGCAATGTAAACGAAAAAGAAAGCCTGCTGAATATCGGCTGGTGGTGTGAGGGGACCGGCTGGATCGGACCGAAGAGTTCGAACACACCGGTTTATCGCATGTATAATCCGAATGCAGGCGATCATCATTACACAACCAATGCACGTGAGCGTGACCATCTGGTGTCGGTTGGCTGGAATTACGAAGGAATCGGCTGGTATTCCGCAGATAAAAATAAAATTCCTGTTTACAGAGAATACAATCCCAACGCAGTGACCGGTGCACATAATTACACGACCAGTGCATCCGAAGACAAATGGCTGGAAAGTGTCGGATGGTCCAGAGAAGGAATCGGCTGGTATGCAGGCAAGGCCGGAAAAGCCTATTCAGAACCGGAGATTCGGGTTTATCCGGAGGATCAGAGCGGTCAGCTGCAGGCAATGGATTTTCTGGAGTATCTGCAGAATGCAAACGAGGATGAAATCAGACAGCGGTTTGGAAAGCCGGATTCGATGGATGGTGCCGGACATATGTCAGGACCGATTTCACTGGTTATGCGTTATAACAATGTTACTTTCGGTGCATTCAGCGGTACTCTGATTCTGGAATTGAAAGGATCGAATGTTTCTCCTCTCCGGGTGATAAAAGCAAGCTGGTATCTGAATGATCCGTCACAGTCGGCAGCAGCATTCAGCAAGCTGCGCAATGGATTCCTTACGCATGGAATAGATGCGAATCTGACAGACAGATCGTTAACTGTCGGCTACAGCAATGCGAATAAAAATCTGTATTCAATGGCAAATCTCAATGCCAGTGACTACGGCGACCGGCATGGTGTGTACAGTACGGTACCGAAGGGAACGCTTATGATCAGCGGTGAAGTCGTTGAGGTTATGTAAGTAAATATGTCAGCTGTATATAAGCGTCGGCTGTATACAGCATATATAAGGAAAGGGGAACTGCGTATGTATCAATGCAGAAAGATCAATGATCAGGTTTATCATATTGTCGGAAAAGATGCAGTAAACTGTCAGCTGGTAGTTGGATCGGAAAAGGCTGTTTTGTTTGATACCGGGTATGGCTTTGCTGATCTTGCGGCGTTTATCAAGGGATTCTGTAAAGTTCCGGTGACGGTAGTCAACAGTCATGGACATCTGGACCACGTGAACGGCAATAACCAGTTCTCCGGTCCATGTCTGATCCATAAGCTTGATTTTCCGCTGGCAAAGCAGCACAGCAGTGCAGAAAGAAGAGCGGAGTGCATGGAGCGGGCAAAAAACAACTTCGATCCGATGACCGGTGAGACGACCAATGTCCTGCCGGAAGGGTTTGATGAAGCAGCCTACCTTGCAGCGAAGCTTCCGGAATTTTCCTTTGTTCAGGAAGGCGATATTCTGGATCTTGGTGATATTTCCCTGGAAGTAAAAGAACTGCCCGGTCATACGCTGGGAAGCATCGGTCTGTGGTGGGAAAAGGAGAGGATACTATTATCCGGAGATGCCTTTGGTCCCTTCACATGGCTGTTTGCACCGGAAGCGGGAACGCTGAGCCAGTACCGCAATACCTTGCAGAAGATCCATTCTCTTGCTCCGCGGATCATTCTGGGCGGACATGAGAGTAAAAATATCACGATGGATGAGCTGGAGGTCTACATCGACTGTGCGGAGCATGTGGATTTTGAGAAAGGTATGCCCTGGAAGCCGCCGGTTCTGGAAATTTCCGAGAATGCCGATATTCGTATCTGTACCCGGGAAGGCTATGAACCATTTCAGTTCGGACGCCCCGGATTTGCTTCGCTGGTAATTGGAAGAGATCATCTGAATTGAGAATAATGAATCAATCAGAACTTGTGGATCTATAAAGAAGAGTATCTGTCGTTTGTTTTGTGTATTTGAGAAATAGCATATGGGGGAAACATGTGCAGTTTTGAGGGAGGATTTCTATGAGGATTGGAAAAGTATTGTCTCTTGTCATGCTGACAGCAGCAGTGGTATTGGGAGTCAATGTGGGAGTAAAGAACGTATCCGCAGATTCAGCGGATACCGTTGCCATGTACCGTATGTACAATCCGAACAGCGGAGAGCATTTCTATACTGCCAGTGAAGGGGAAAAAGATTCGCTGGTCAATGCAGGCTGGTTCTGTGAGGGCACCGGATGGGCTGGACCGAGCAGCTCGAATACACCGGTCTATCGCATGTATAATCCCAATGCCGGTGACCATCACTACACGACCAGTGCCGGAGAACGTGACCACCTGGTGTCGGTGGGCTGGAATTACGAAGGAATCGGCTGGTATTCTTCCGATGAGAGTACAATGCCTGTATACCGGGAATACAATCCGAATGCGGTTACCGGTGCACATAATTATACGACCAATGTACAGGAAGACAGCATGCTTGTAAATGCAGGCTGGAAGGCGGAAGGAATCGGCTGGTATGCACTGGAAGCAGGAACTTCCTATGCACGTCCGGAGGGCGTGAAGACGATCGATGCACTGAATATTATGAGAGACTATCGTCTTATTAAGTATTCGAAGATCATTGAGAAATACGGACAGCCGGACAGGGTTTATGAGCGGATATATGGTCCATATTTCGACTATTATTACATGGATTATAAAAATGTCTATTTTGGCAATTACAGCGGAACACTGCGCCTTGAAATGGAGCTTAGTAAAAAAGAAAACAATTTGAAAAATGCAGTTGTGTTGAGTACGATCTGGTATCTGGATGACATGTCCAGGTTTGATGAAGCAAAAGAAGAGTTAAGTAAAGAATTACAAAAATATGCAGCTGATGCATCGGTGATGTATACATATGAAGAACCTAATGTATGTACATTTACATCTGTTAAGCGAAAAGGTGAGGCGGGTTATTCAGATATAAGCGGCTTCGGAATCCCTGATGGCACATTGGAGATCCATAATCAGTACGCAAGCTGATCACTTTTATCAGAAAGCTGCCGCAGTCAGAACCGAATTATTTCAGTTCCGGCTGCGGCAGCTTTCTGCTGTATATCCGCCGAGGAATGACGCTGGCCCCTTTGGGGGAACTGGGACTCCAACTCCGGAGGATGCCTTCCGTATGGGGCCGGCTGAGTTTTACTCCCTCACATGCTGAAGAGAGCAGCTTCCATACGAAAATATGTCTCAAAGGATCGGTACTTCCACCGGCACACGTTTTTCAAATCGTGTAATTGAACGGAAACCGGCATTTTTTGCGATTTCGATACCTTTCGGAATGGAGTGGCCGATGTCTGCCGGACAATGGGAATCGGAACCGATGGTAAGGATTCGACCGCCGGTCTCGTGATACAGCTGCAGGATCTCCGGTGTAGGCATGGTGGTCTTCATGGTCTGGCGAAGACCGGAGACGTTCAGCTCAATGCCCTTGTCCCGTCTGATCAGGATGCGGAACAGATGCTCCATTTTTTCATAGAAGATATGGATATCCGGGCAGATGCCGTCGTTGGCCATATAGCGAAGCGGATAGGTGATATGCCCCAGTACATCAAAATCATAGTTTTCCGCATAATCGATCAGCCAGTCCAGGTAGTGATCATAGGTTTGGATCGGATCGTGTTTCTTCCAATTATAATAATAGACATCCAGATCATTTTCCATGCAGTGAATGGACCCGATGACGAAATCCAGATCCGGGTAGTCGGCAAGGAAGCGGCGGGCGGATTCCGGATTGTTCATGGGCTGTCCCAGTTCGGCACCGAGGGTGACCTTCAGTTTTCCGGCAAAGCGGTCCCGGCAGCTGCGCAGATCCGCATAAAGCTTCGGACAATTCAGAATGTAGTTGTAGTGCTGCAGAGAGTAGATGTCCATATGATCGGTTATGGCGATCTCGTCCATGCCCTTTTCGATGGCAGACAGGCAGAGCGCCTCCGGCGTGCCTTCGCCGTCAAAGGAATAACCGGTATGTGAATGATAATCTAAGTAATACATTGTTTTCTCCTGGGGACTGTACACGGAAGTGAAAGCAATTCACAGATGCGTCATGCCTGCATGAATACAGCAAGAGCGTGTACAGTGCGTTTCCTGTATATTGTTGATGGAAATTACAGCCTTTGTTGAATTCTATAACGATGTTATAGTACAATATTGCATTATGAAAATACAATCTTTTAAGAAAAACAATAACGAAAAAACATATGTACAGAACAGGAATAATCCTCTGCTCCGCATGATCTATTATCTGCACAGAAGATGGACAAACCTTCCGTCGGCAAAGGTCATTCCGCTTGGATTCATCGGCATCATCATTGTCGGTACGTTTCTGCTCTGGCTGCCCTGTGCATCCAGAAGTGCCGGTTCTGTTCCGCTGAGTGACTGCTGGTTTACGGCGGCATCGGCAACCTGCGTAACCGGTCTGGTGCGCTATGATACGCAGCGGACATGGACACTGTTCGGACAGGTCGTGATCCTGACCATGATCCAGATCGGCGGTGTGGGATTCATGGCGATCGTTCTGTCCGGGCTGGTAGCTGCCAGACGGAGGATTTTTCTGCATACCCGCCGACTGATGCAGGATTCCATTTCGGTCGGACAGGTAGGCGGAATCGTCCGCATCACCGAATTTGTCATGAAGGGAACCTTTCTGATCGAGGGAATCGGAGCACTGCTTCTGTCCTTCTACTTTATCCCGCGGCTGGGCTTCGGAAAGGGAATCTGGTACAGCATTTTTCATTCGATCTCGGCTTTCTGCAATGCCGGATTTGATCTGATGGGTGTCTGGGAGCCGGGAAGCTCGCTGATTCTGGTCAAGACAAACTGGTATATGAATATTGTGTACATGCTGCTGATCACCATCGGCGGATTGGGATTCCTCGTCTGGAAGGATCTGTTGGACAATCGCTTTCATTTTAACCGGCTGCGGCTGCACAGTAAGCTGGTTCTGGTGACCTCGGCGGTCCTGACCTTCGGCGGCGCAATTGCGATCTTCCTGCTGGAGATCGGCAGTCCGGAATTCGAAGCGCTGAATCTGAAGGGAAAGATCCTGGTCAGTCTGTTCCAGTCGGTAACCTGCCGAACGGCAGGCTTCTGTACGCTGGATCTGGGAGCGATGACCTCGGCGGCACAGGCATTCATGATCTTCCTGATGTTTATCGGTTCTTCCTCCGGTTCCACAGGCGGCGGTATGAAGACTACGACTTTTGTGGTCCATGTGCTCAGTATTCGGGCCATTGCCCGCAGAAGAAAAACGATCGAAGCCTTTCATCGATCGATCTCGGAGGAAACCGTACATACAGCCAGCTGTATTGCCGCTTTGTATATCTTCAGTGCCCTGCTTTTTGCCCTGATCATCTGCAGTATCGAAGGAAATATTACTTTCCAGGAAGCTTTCTTTGAGACGGTATCCTCGGTGGCAACGGTTGGTTCCACACTGGGACTTACGGCAAAACTGTCCATGGTATCCAAGCTGCTGCTGACAGTGCTGATGATCTTCGGACGAAGCGGAACGGTTACCATGCTGTATGCATTGACGAGAAGAGACAAGAAGGTACAGGCAAAGTATCCGGCGGAAAGCATTACCATCGGATAAAACTGCTGTTTTGAGAATAATAGAATTGGAGAATAACCGGAGTATGAAATCAGTTTTAATTATCGGCCTGGGAAGATTCGGCCGTCATCTTGCGAAACGTATGCAGGAATACGGCAACAGTGTTATGGCCATTGAGGTGGATGAGGAGAGAGCCAATGATGCCGTGGACATCATTGCGGATATTCAGATCGCAGATTCCTGTGATCCGAAGGTGATCCAGTCTCTGGGGGTCAGCAATTTCGATCTCTGCTTTGTAACCTGTCAGAATGATTTTGAAGCGGCACTGACAACGACCTACCTGCTGAAAAGTGCGGGAGCACGATATGTGGTTGCCCGTGCTTCCAGGGATATGCACCGCCGTCTGCTGTTGAAGAACGGTGCGGATTATGCTATATATACAGAGCGGGATTATGCAGAGAAAATGGCGGTTCGTTTCGGTGTTGATAATATTTTCGACTTTAATGAACTGACGGCAAATCTTGGCATCTACGAGATCAAGACACCGGACAGATGGGTCGGAAAATCCATCATTGAACTGAACGTGCGTAAGAATTTTTCTATTGAGATCGTAGCAAAGCAGAACGAGATGGAGGAAGCGGAACAGATTCTGGATCCTCATTACCGGTTCGAGAAAAATGTGCATCTGTATGTGATCGGATCACCGGAAGCGATCCAGCTGATCACGCAGTAATGCAAGGGGAGCTTTGCAGGAACAGACGCAGGATTCGGGACGGCTTTAGCTGAAGAATGCTCATTCGAAGTGCAGCCGGGAATATGTTCTTATCTGCAGAAGATGACGGCTCCATGGCCGATCGGAATATGCCTGAGGCAAAAAAACGATAAAAGAAACCAAAAATGGAGGAAACAAACATGGAAGAAAACAAAAACCTGAACGAAGAGATGGAAGAGGTGGATGTAATCGCTCTGACAACAGAGGAAGGCATCGATGAAGAGTATGAGATCCTGGATACGATCGAGGTAGAGGGAAAAGAATATTATGTAACTCTGCCGGTTGAGGAGAATCCGGAAGAAATTGAGCTGGTAATCTTCGGAAGCGATGCCGGTGCAGAAGAGGGAGAAGAAGATTTCTTCATTCCGGAAGATGAGATCTGTGAGAAAGTTTATGAGAAATTCATGGCTGCACACGGAGACGAGTTCGATTTCGTAGACTGATCATCTCAATTGTGGACGAGTATTAAACGTTAAGCGCGAATCCGGCAAGAGGATTTGCGTGCAGTACAGCAGGTCAGAGCGAATTGTATGCAGCACTGATCGGGAGAAGGCTTTGAGGAGGGATGAATGGACTGGAACGGTAACGGGAAAAAGGATCCCTTCGACAGCTATATGGATATGAAGCTGATGGAAAGCGGAGGCAGCAGCGGTGGATTTTCCGGTCCCGGCTGCGGAACGATTGTGTTTGTCGTCATTCTGATTTTTGCATTGCTGAGTGATCTGGCACGCTGAAAAAATGCCTGTCGATCTGTAAGTATTCCATTACAGGAGTATTTACAGATCGGCAGGCATTTTTGTTTTGGATGTTCACCGTTTTACAGTGTGCAGAATCAGCAGATATCTTTACTGCAAATAAAATACAGACGCAGAACTTTATTTATCCTCGGTATCATCCTGCTCGATCGTATTCTGCGGCATGGCACTGTCACGAACCCGTCCTGCTACAAGCGTCATGGCATAGATGAGGATCGGAATGGCAAAGGTAGCAAAGATCGATGCCATAAACAGTCCTTTGGAGTTGGGGCTGTCCATCAGCGCGAATACCATCGTTGATCCATACAGGGCAAGAAGCAGAATAATACCAATCAAAGCCAGAATGCGTTTGGCTGTCCATTTATCTTTATTATCGTTTTTGTTCATAAAAATCTATCCTTTCCGATTGAAGAATTTCCTATATCTTACCCTGTCCTGCTTATCTCTTCAAGCACGACGGAAGAGATTTCATGGATTTTCAGGAATTAAGGAATGCCGGGACAAAAAGCAGGCGGCTTCTGTGATATCTGAATAATATGTGGGTGAAAACAGAAGTACGGAAATTTCACAAAAATTTCAGAGGCGAAAATTTGCATTTATTAAGGAAAAGCGATAAATTAGAGTATGTAGGATTTGTTATCCGCAACTTTAGGAAAATGGAGGCTCTCCGACGGAGATGAACAAATTTCGAGATTGGGTATACCGGGTCATGCAGGGACGTTACGGCGTTGATGAATTGAACCGGTTTTTTTTAGTTCTCGCACTGATCCTCATGGTGGTATCGACGATCGTACAGATACCGGCATTGTCGGCAGGTGTGACGGTATTGCTGTTCCTGATGTATTTTCGTATGTTTTCCCGAAATATCCCGAAGCGCTATGCCGAGAATGAGAAGTACAAAGCAGTAAAGAGGCGGATCCGGGGAATCTTCAAAGGTGATCTCCGGGCTGCGGCAGCTGATCCGTACCATAAGATCTTTCGCTGTCCTGCGTGTCAGCAGAAAGTTCGCGTTCCAAAGGGTAAGGGGCATATTCAGATCCGATGCCCGAAATGCGGAAAAGTATTTATTAAGGAGACATAAGAGCGGTGTTTGGATATATCATGGCGGATCGCGATGAAATGAAGGGGAAGGATATGGACCGCTATCGGGCCTTTTACTGCGGCGTCTGCCGGGAGATCCGGGATGCACACAGCGAATCGGCCAGACTGCTGCTTACCTATGACATGACCTTTCTTGCGATCCTGCTGACCGGTCTCTATGAAGATGAGACCAAGGAGAGTGAGGTTCGCTGTATTCTTCATCCGGGAAAAAAACAGCGGGTGATCCGCAATCGATATACGGCATATGCGGCGGATATGAATCTGCTTCTGGTCTATCATAATCTGATGGATGACTGGCTGGATGACCGCAGCGTGAAGTCGCTGACGGTGGCAAAGACACTTCGAAAGTCATATGTCAGAACCGCAGAACGATATCCGAGACAGGAGAGAGCCGTCCGCCGTTATCTTGCAAAGCTGCATCGGGTGGAAAAAAACAACGAGGCTGGACCGGAACTGGCAGCCTGTCTGACAGGAGATCTTTTTCAGGAGATCTTTGTACCGGAGAAAGACATCTGGCAGGAGGATCTGGGAAAAATTGGCTATTACATAGGAAAGTTCATCTATCTGATGGATGCCTGGGACGATTTGGAAATGGATCGGAAGAGCGGTTCCTATAATCCTTTTCTGCTCATGGAGAAGACCCTGTGTACGGAAATGACACCTGACCGCGGGGCAGAGCAGATGCTGCTGATGCAGGCGGCAGAAGCTGCGCGCGCATTTGAGCGGCTGCCGATCATACATGAAACAGAGATCCTTCGAAATATTCTGTACTCCGGAATCTGGGTTAGATACCGCAGGAAAAAAGAAGATGCGGAGAAAGAAAAGCAGGAAAAAACGAAGAGTAATAAAAGGAACATAAGAATAACAAAGAATGATTATAATAAATAATCGCAGTATAGAGCAGCAAAGTATAAAGAAGTACAGAAGTAAGAAACAGAAAAGCAGAGAATAAAGAAACAGACAGGGGAGAGAATGCACGATCCTTACAAGGTGCTTGGCATAACAAGAGATGCCAGCGATGATGAAGTGAAAAAGGCGTATCGGTCGATGAGCCGCAAGTATCATCCCGATGCGAATATCAATAATCCGCACAAAGAACAGGCGGAAGAAATGTTCAAGATCGTCCAGCAGGCATATAAGCAGATCATGGACGAGAGAGAGGGGAAAACGACCGGAGGCTATGGCACAAACGGCAGTCCCTTCGGAAATGCCGGCGATCCGTTCGGGGATTTCGGAAGTTTCGGCGGCTACGGCAGCTATGGCAGATATGGCAGCAGCGGACGAAAAGCTTCCGCATATGAGGAAAATCCGAAGCTGCAGGCGGCAGCCAATTATATCAACAGTCGTCATTTTAAGGAAGCCATGCATGTATTGGAGGACATTCCGGACAGAAACGGAACCTGGTATTATCTGCATGCCATTGCAAACTACGGGCAGGGAAGAAATGTGGAGGCTCTGGATGATGCGGAGAAGGCAGTGCAGATGGAGCCGGATAATCAGGAGTTTCGTATTCTGAGAGAACAGCTGAACGGAGGCTGGTACGGAACCATGGGAAGAGGATACGGATATTCCGGAACACCATGTGAAACAGGCGGAGGCAGAAGCTGTGCATCGGAATGCATGAGTATGCTTTGCTGCTGTTCCTGTCTTGGCGGCGGATTTCCGATCTGCTGCTGCATCTAATATAGGAGGCGATTGCGGGAGTGTGAAGCACGGAGCAATCAACTTTTATAGGAAAAGAAATGGGAGAAAGTCTGCGCTGCAGACAGCAATTATAAGATGAAATCGGGAGGATATTATGGACAGAAAAAACTGGGTTGAGAGATATATGCGTGAAGTAAAGACCAAGAGAAGAAAAGCCCTTCTGGAGCAGGGAATTGCAGAGGATGGCATGTCTCCGGATAATGAACTGCGCAAAAAGCTTTTTGATGCAAGATACGGAAAGGCTGCCGATCAGGAAGTGGATTACTTTATCCGCGGCTGGCTGGATCTGCTGTATGTAAAGGAAGCATCCAGAAGTGTATTTGCAAAGGCAAAACTCGACAAGATCCACAGGAATGTACAGAAGGACTGGAAAATCTCCATGATCGACGAGTATGGGGCGATCGGCCGTGAGGTGTATTATGAAGAACTGTTCCAGCTGATGCAGGTCTATATCCATCTCTGCAAGGAAGATAAGACCTACAATTCTGTAGTTCTGGGACTGGGAAGGATCAAGGAGGATCAGCTGATCGGCAAGATTTCCAACGATCTGCTTCTGGGAGCGGTGGACGCAGCAAAAGCGATGAAGGCAGAGGAGGAACCGTTGTTTGTGATGCTGAAAGCAGCTGCAAAGGATGCTTTTTGTGAAGCGTTTCCTGATGACTGTGACAGCTTCCTGGAAAAATGCAATTAATTTGATCTGACGGAGGATGCAATCGGAGAATGTTCCATTTTTTTCAAGATAACGATAATCAAAACAATAACCGGAAACGCCGGGAGCCCAATGATCCAAACAGGGACAGCAGGAACCCTTTCCGCGGAGATAACGGAAAACAGCTTCTGCTGATCATTCTGTCCTGTCTGATGTTCAGTTTGCTTGCATACAATGCTGCCAGCGGTATGCGAGACAACAATACATCGGAGGAAATCACCTATAACCGCTTTGTTTCCATGGTAGAGAACAATGAGGTGAAATCGGTGGAAGTAAGCAACGACGGTACACTATGGGTAAAGCCGGTATCCTCTTCGGGATCAACGACAGCAAGCTACAAGGTCGTTATGGTGGGTGATGAAAACGGACTGAATGAGCTGCTGAAAGGCAGAGATATTACCTATTCCAAGAAATCGGTCAGTGTGGGAAGAGAGATCATTTCATCGATCGTGTCGCTGGTGATTCCGCTTCTGATCTTCTTTGTCGGCTTTAATTTTATCATGCGGTCGATGGGCAGAGGCGGCGGTATGATGGGCGTCGGAAAAAGCAAAGCCAAGCTCTATGTACAGCAGGATACCGGTGTAACCTTTGCAGATGTTGCCGGTGAGGAGGAAGCCAAAGAATCCATGCAGGAAGTGGTTGATTTTCTGCATAATCCGGCGAAGTATACAAGCATTGGAGCCAAGCTGCCCAAAGGCGTTCTTCTGGTAGGACCTCCGGGAACCGGAAAGACGCTGCTGGCAAAGGCGGTAGCCGGTGAGGCAGGGGTACCGTTTTTTTCTCTGTCCGGTTCGGAATTTGTAGAAATGTTTGTAGGTGTGGGTGCTTCCCGTGTTCGTGATCTGTTTGAAGAGGCGAAAAAGCAGGCACCCTGCATTGTTTTTATTGATGAGATCGATGCGATCGGAAAATCCCGTGACTCCCATTACGGCGGCAACGATGAAAGAGAACAGACGCTGAATCAGCTGCTGGCGGAAATGGACGGCTTTGACAGCTCCAAGGCATTGCTGATCCTGGGAGCGACCAACCGTCCGGAGGTACTGGACAAGGCACTGCTGCGTCCGGGCCGTTTTGACCGTCGGGTCATTGTGGACCGTCCGGATCTCAAGGGACGTATCAGTATTCTGAAGGTACATGCAGCCAAAGTGATGCTGGATGAGACTGTCGATTTTCAGGAGATTGCACTGGCAACTTCCGGAGCATGTGGTTCGGATCTTGCCAATATGGTCAATGAAGCAGCGATTCTGGCTGTCAAGCACGGACGCAAGGCAGTCAGTCAGAAAGATCTGCTGGAGGCTGTGGAAGTCGTTCTGGTTGGTCAGGAGAAAAAAGAGCGCATCATGAGCAAGGAAGAACGCCGCATCGTCTCCTACCATGAGGTAGGCCATGCGCTTGTGGCGGCTCTGCAGAAACATGCCGAGCCGGTTCAGAAAATTACCATTGTACCGCGTACTATGGGAGCTCTTGGGTATGTCATGCAGGTGCCGGAGGAAGAGAAGTATCTGAATTCCAAGAAGGAACTGCAGGCAATGATCGTAGGCTATCTGGCAGGCCGGGCAGCAGAGGAGATCGTATTCGGTGATGTGACGACCGGTGCTTCCAATGATATCGAAAAAGCTACGCAGATCTGCAAGGCCATGATCACCCAGTACGGAATGAGCGAGACTTTCGGTCTGATGGGGCTTGCCCGTCAGGAAGATCAGTATCTCAGCGGCAAGGCATATATGGACTGCGGTGATGAGACGGCGGCACAGGTTGACCGGGAAATTATGAATATGCTGAAGGCGGCGTACGAGGAAGCTAAAGTTCTGTTGCGGGCGAACCGGGATGTCCTGGATCGAATTGCCGGCTATCTGATCGTCCAGGAGACGATCACCGGCAAGGAATTTATGCGGATCATGAATACCGTTATCTCCGAGAGAGAACAGGCGGCAGATCCGATGCAGAGCGAAAATGCAGAGAAAGCAGAGGAACTGTCGGATGGCATTTGATATTCCGGAAGAACTGAAGAAACTTCCCCAGAAGCCCGGTGTGTATATCATGCACGGACGGCGGGATGAAGTGATCTACGTGGGAAAAGCGGTTAAGCTGCGGAACCGCGTGAAGCAGTATTTTTCAAACAGCAAAAACAAACGTCTGAAGATCTATTCGATGGTTCCGCAGGTGACCCGGTTCGAATATATCGTTACGGACACAGAGGTGGAGGCCCTTGTTCTGGAGTGCAACCTGATCAAGGAATACCGCCCCAAATACAATACCATGCTGATGGATGACAAGGCGTATCCGTTTATTTCGGTTACAAGTCAGGAGGATTTTCCGCGGGTGCTCTATGCCCATCAGATGAAAAAAGACAAATCACAGTATTTCGGACCTTATCCCGATGCCGGTGCGGCAAAAGAAACCGTGGATCTGGTCCGAAAACTTTACAAGATCCGTCCCTGCAATAAGCGGCTGCCGGAGGAGATCGGCCGGGACCGTCCCTGCCTGTATCACCATATTCATCAGTGTGATGCACCCTGTCAGGGAAACATATCCAAAGAGGAATATCGGGAGCGGGTACAGCAGGCCATGCGTTTTCTGAACGGAAAGACAGATGACGTCAAGGAAGATCTGAAGCAGCGCATGCAGGAAGCGGCGGAGGAGCTGCGCTTTGAAGAAGCAGCAGCACTTCGGGATCTGATAGGAAGCGTGGAAAAAGTAAGTGAGCGGCAGAAGATGTCCAGCGGAAGCCGGGAGGATACGGATGTGATTGCCCTTGCCTGTGACAGAAACGATGCGATCGCACAGGTGTTTTTTGTCCGGGACGGTAAGCTGATCGGCCGGGATCATTTCTATCTGAAGATCGGTGAAGACGAGGACCGAGGAACCGTTATGCAGAGCTTTATCCAGCAGTTTTACTCCGGTACGCCCTTTATCCCCCGTGAGCTGATGCTGTCGGATGCCATTCCGGGCAGCGAGGTGCTGGAGGAGTGGCTGACATCCAAGAAGGGCAATCGCGTCTATATCCGGGTTCCGCAGAAGGGATCCAAGGAGAAGCTGGTGGAACTGGCAAAGCGAAATGCGGCTATCATTCTGTTTCAGGACAGAGAACGAATCAAGAAGGATGCAGCCAAAACCATCGGTGCCATCGGCGAGATCGGTTCCTGGCTGGGCATGGAGGCTCCGGAACGTATCGAATCCTACGATATTTCCAATATCAGCGGCTACCAGTCGGTTGGATCCATGGTGGTCTATGAAAATGGAAAGCCGAAAAAAGCGGATTACCGTAAGTTCCGAATCAAATCCGTAGAAGGTGCCAACGACTATGCAAGTATGGAGGAGGTACTGACCAGACGTTTTAAACGCGGTCTGAATGAGGACAGCGGATTTGAGAAGCTGCCGGATCTGCTGCTGATGGACGGCGGAAAAGGGCAGGTAAACATTGCACTCCGGGTACTGGATCAACTGGGACTTTCGGTACCGGTAGCCGGTATGGTCAAGGATGACAGGCATCGAACCAGAGGATTGTATTTTAACAATAAGGAGATCCCGATACCGGTGGATTCCGAAGGCTTTCATCTGATCACCCGTATTCAGGATGAGACCCACCGGTTTGCTATTGAATATCATCGTCTGCTCCGAAGCAAGGAGCAGGTACATTCGATTCTGGACGATATTCCGAATGTCGGAGAACGACGGAAACGGGATCTGATGAAAGCCTTTCCGAATCTGGATGCGATTCGAAATGCGGAAGTTGCCGATCTGATGGAACTTCCCAGCATGAACGAGCGTGCAGCTCGCAGTGTATACGAGTTTTTCAGAAAGCCAAAGCCGGCTGATACAGAAGAGATGAAATAGATGGATGTTCATGCAGCATAGGAGCAGAAGCAGCTACGCACAAAACACACGCTGGATCGCACGGATGCCCATGCAGCGTAGTAGCAGATAAAATAAAGATAAGAGAAGGAACAGGTATGAGTTATTGCAAAAGATGTGGAAAACCGGGGGCTGACGACGTCAGCCACTATTGTGCGAAGTGTGCATCAGAAGTTGGCAGCATTGCACCGCCGATGAAAAGTGATGCAGCGCCGATGAGAAGCGGTGAACGGTCAATGGGACGCGGTATGCAGCCGATAGGAAAGGATGCACCGCCGATGAAAGGCAGTATGCAGCCGATGGGAAATGACGCACCGCCGATGAAAAGCGGTATACAGCCGATGCGAAACGGCGAATCGCCAATAAGAAGTGATGCACCGTTAATGAAGGAAGAGGTGCAGACGAGCGAAAAGAGACAGCCGACGTTGATCATGCAGGGAACTGCAGATAATTCCAATAGAACCGGAAATCGAAGAACCGATTCGTCCGTCGGCGGCAGTCAGGAAAGAAATACCGGAAATGTCGGCTGGAAACCGGGAAATGAAAATTTTGCAGCGGGAGCAGAACAGCCGGTGAGAGCGAATTATCAGAGGGGAGCAGATTTTCAGAACGGATCTGAACCTCAGAGGGGAACGAATCCTCAGAGAAGAGCCAACTCTTTCGGGGAATCCGGTTATCCGAATGATCAGAATATGCTGTACGGATATCCGGTACCGCCGAAAGGTGGTTCAAACAATGGGAACAAGAAAAACGGACCGGGGGATGATTCCTCCCGTAAAAAGATCCTTGCAGTCATTATCGGTGTTCTGGCCGCACTTGTATTGATCCTCGGTATCATTATGGCAGTCAATATTTTTACCGGAGAAAAGACCGATACAAAGAGTTCCAGAAAAAAGGAAGACTTTGAGGAGGACGATGACGACAATATTGTTTTGGAACATAAGACTGAGGCTGTAGGTACTTCATCGGAAGAGGAAGACCCGACAGAAACGGTAACACCGACACCGACAGCGACACCGACGCCTACGCCGACGGAAACAACGACGACTACGCAGGAACCGCCGACAACCTTGACACTGGTATCTCAGACACCGTCTGACCTTGGATCATATTCGCTCCTTTCGGTTGCAAATGCAACTGCATCGTCAACGATTACCGGCAACCTGGTTAACAACTATCCGATCTATATGTTTGACGGCCGTGATGATACCAGCTGGCAGGAGGGCGTTTCCGGATATGGTCTGGGAGAAAACTTTACCTTCTCCTTTGGTACGACCCGTACGGTCAAGTGCTTCGGGTTTAAACTGGGAAACTGGAAAAATGATGAGTATTATTATGGAAATGCCAGACCTAAAACCATGACGATTACAGCCGGCAGCTTCACAGGACAGGTGACATTTACCGGTGTACGGGATATTGAATGGGTCGAATTCAACAAAGAGGTCAGCGTAGATTCGATCACGATGGTGATCAATGATGTATATCAGGGAACATCCTGGCAGGATACCTGTATATCCGAAATCATGGTTTATGGAAAGTAAGGGGACAGGAAATGCATAAGAAAAATACGACATCTGCAGGAAAGTATTTGCTTGCAGTACTGCTGATTCTTTGTATAGGGGAAGGTGTCCTGGGATATGCTGTATTTTCCGAAAACAGGAACGTAAACCGGCAGCTGGAAGCTGTGACTGAGAAAAATGACGCTTTAAAAAAAGAGAACAGCGGGATAAAAGAAGAAAACCGTGCGTTGAAAGAAGAACTGGAAACGTTCAGGAGTGCTGCGAAAGAAACGGATTCTTCCAGGTCCGCGGATGAGGAAAATACCCGGATCGAAACAAATGGGGAAGTACAGCAGATAAAAGAAGAGGAGCGCAGCGACGCTTTGAAGGATGGCGGGGGAACAGAGACAGAAGGGGATGAAAATTTCCCGGAAACGACCGGTACAGAGGCTTCTGCGGTGACCGCCGGAGAGAAAGTCATGAGTCTGGATCCCGGAACGATTATGTCTGAGGAAGAAGTAAGCGGAAATGTAGAGGCGTATTTCGGATCACAGACAATAGAAGTTGGGGATACGATCTACAACCGGATCAACGGGCAGTCCTATCGCGAGAATGAGAATATTCAGCTCAGTCAGCTTCGGTATCTGAAGATGGTGCATTGGAATTTTGCACATCAGGTACAGGTAGGTGAAATGATCGTCAACGAAGCCATCAGTGAAGATGTGATCAACGTGTTTAAGGAGTTGTTCCAGGCAGGATATGAAGTGCAGTCCATGTATCTGATCGATAACTTCTGGACAGGAGACGGCGATTCCTCGGATACTGCATCGATCAATTCCAATAATACATCTGCATTCTGCTATCGGCTGATCACCGGAGGAAGCGGCCTGTCCAATCATGCCTACGGCTGTGCGATCGATATTAATCCGCAGCAGAATCCGTATGTATGGCATACAGCGGAAGGTCTGCAGTGGACACACGAAAATGCATCTCCCTATGTGGATCGTACCAGCGGAGATCCGCATGTGATCGTTGAAGGGGATACCTGCTGGTCTATCTTCAGCAAATATGGTTTCAGCTGGGGAGGAAGCTGGGCGGATCCCACGGATTACCAGCACTTTGAGAAACCGGTGCAGTGAGAGAAAAGAAAAAGACAGAGGTCTGCCGTGAAGGCGGAAGCTCTGTCTTTTTGCATGCGGATGCAGAGGAAATCTTGGTATGCTGCTTCGTACGACGCCAGAGGATTACCACTCTTACGGTGGCAGCAGGACGGTCTGCATTCTGGTATCATATTTCTATGAAACGATCGATACAAACAGAACGAGTATAAATACAAAGGCGAAAAAAATAAGCACATCCACGAAAAGAACAGCCAGTATACGAAGGAAAATGTTTTGCGTCCGGCATAGCGGAATATGTGCCTGAACGTTTCGGTAATTGGCTGAAAAGAATACGATGGAAAGGAACAGCAGCAAACAGATCACGCGTTCAAAGGCAAGCATACTTGGAGTGAAATTTGGAGATTCCAGAGATAGAGCCAGCCAAAACAGGAAAGCATAGCCGATTCCGGATAAGAACATACGGATCGGCGATACTTTCTGAAATCCCGGAGGCAGGAAACTTGTCCAGCCGGAAGGCTTTTGGAGCGGAACGGCGGAAATCGGTTCGTGTTTATGCAGAATGCGGAGAATAGCCGAAACGTCTTTGTATCGTTCGTTTGGATCTAACCGGGTACAGGTGCTGATGATCGGAGAAAAAATGTTTTTTTGACCGCTTTGCACATAAGCATCGCAGGTGGTCAGATCGTTCAGCAGCATGCCAATCGCATAAATATCCGTCTGCACAGTGGAAACGCCGAAGCCATACTGCTCCGGAGCAGCATATCCTTTGGTTCCCAGCAGAATGGTATCGGCAGTCTTTGTATCGGTGAAATATTTGGCCGCATTGAAGTCAAGCAGAAACAGTTCGCCGGATGGAGTAAGAATAATATTGGAGGGCTTGATATCCCGATGAATGATCGGTGGAGTACAGGCGTGCAGTTTCTGAATAAGTAAGCATAATTGAATGGCAATATCTGTGATCTGCCGGTTGGAGAAAAAGGTTCTGCCTGCAAGTATCTGTTCCAGGGTATTTCCGGAAATATATTCTTCAATGATCGTCAGAGAATGGTTTTCTTCATATATTTCGTAGATTCTGGGAGTATGTGCGATGGGATTAGCCTTCAGATATTCGTAAATTGCCCGATTATACACACTCAGGATCTTTTTGATGAAGATCTTTTTGGAATGCAAATGCTGGACGATATATATGTTGTGAGATTCACTTATTACAGCAATTTCCTTGTAGTAGGAAATTGCCAGTCTCGCCTGGATATCCATGAAATAAAGCCTTTCTTTTTAAATATATAAATTGATTATAGCAGAGGAGTATAGGTGCATGAAAAGGAAAAGTACAGAGGAATTAGAAAAGATTCTTGGCACGACTCACATAGACGAGATCGATGCTTTTATCTCGCAGAACGCGGACAGCATCCTTACTTCGGACAGACCTTTTTTTGAATATTTCAAAGAGGTTATTCAGCGTAAAGGGCTTCGCAGACAGGATATTTTTCTGGATGCGGATATTCCCGAACGATACGGGTATAAGCTGATCACAGAAGAAAAACGTACACGGCAGAGAGATGTGATCCTTCGATTATGTTATGCCGCACATATGACACTGGAAGAAACACAGAGGGCATTGAAGTATTATAGAATGCCGGAGCTATATGCGAAGATTCCACGGGACGCATTGATCATGATTGCCATCAATGAGAGACCAGAGAGCATTATCGATGTAAATACCTTTCTGAAAAAGAACGGAATGGAAGTGCTGCGATCCAGCGGCGTGCAGGAATAATACCACCTTTGCGGTGGGAACAAGTGTGCGGCCGGTATGATATGATTTATGTGATCGTACGAATCATTTGGATACAGCAGAACGTATACCGGGCAGGGAAAAAGCAGGCGCCCTTAAAAGGGGAAGCTGAGAGGATTTCCGCCTAGCAGGCATTGAGAGAACCGACACAGCTTTCGGTTTTGGACGATTTGAAAAAGTATACGGTTTTTCTTCATACGGCAGTCCCGCTGTTGATGGGAGCCATTATTTATTATGTGTTCTCTCCGGAGATTTTTTTTGTGAAATTTCTGGATCAGTATCTGGGAATGGCATATCATATACCGATTTATAGTGGAAACATTCTTCTGATAGGGATTCGATGCTATGTTCCGGACTTTCTCTGGGCCTATGCTTTGATGAACTTTATAGTTCTGACCTTTGGACCGGACAGAAGAATCCTTACGGCAATTGTTGTATATGAAGTGCTGATGGAGAGTATGCAGTTGTTTTCGTTTATCCATGGAACGTTCGATGTCTGCGACATAGGAATCGAACTTGCGGCAGACATTCTGGTTTTGTTTTTGTTCAGGAGGAGATACTGGGATGAAAAAGATAAAAGTATTGGGACTTGTGGCAGTAATGGCAGTGTTCAGCGTAATGGCATTGGGCAGCGGTTCAGGTTCCGGCGGAGAGAAAAAAGAAATCACAGCGGGAAGTGCTGCAGAGGCATCATCGGAGGTACAGGAAACCGCAGAGAACGGTGAAGAAAACACTGCTGATACAGCTGCTGAGGAAGCTGCAGCGACAGTTTCGATCGAAGAGCAGGTTCTGTTCGAGCAGGATGGACTGAAGGTAACGGCAGTGGAATATGTAACGGATTCCATCTGGGGAGACGGAATCAAGCTGCTGATCGAAAATAACGGATCTTCTGATATTGGTGTCGGATGCAATGCTCTTATCGTAAATGATTACATGATCTCGGATCTGTTTTCTACAACTGTAGCGGCAGGTAAGAAAGATTATGAGACACTTTACCTGTCGAGTTCCGCATTAAAAGCTGCAGGAATCGAGAATGTCGGAAAAATCGAGATCTATTTCCATACATTTGATGCCGAGTCGTACTCGACGATTGCCGATATGGATTGTGTGACGATCCAGACATCCGCCTATGACTCGATGGATGTTGCTCCTAATGATGCCGGACAGGAATTATATAATGCCGACGGCATCCGGATCGTTGGAAAATATGTGGATGAAAACAGTTTCTGGGGAGCTGCTGTACTGCTGTACATCGAAAATAACAGCGGTCAGAATCGTATCATCCAGTGTGAGGATATGTCTATTAACGGATTCATGGTTACCCCGTATTTCTCTTCAACCGTATATGACGGCAAAAAAGCAATTGATGATATTACACTGATGTCATCGGAACTGGAAGAGAACAATATCACAAGCGTAGATGACATCGAACTCAAATTCAAAATTATAGATGAGGATTATATGGACCGTACAGAGTCAGATGTGATCCATTTTTCCACTAAATAAAAAGAAGCTTACATTGAAGTAAGAGGGCGTACAGAGATGTATGTCCTCTTTTTTACAGATGAAAAAATATAAGAGGGTGCTTTCTTTTGACGAAACACCTGGATTTAGTATAAAGTAGAAATGTTAACAACTTACATTCAGGTGTTTTCAGGAGAGGTATATGGTGAGAGACAGAAGTCGATTGGGAGAAGAGAAGATATCTGCACTGCTGCGGGAGTTTGCGGTTCCGAGCATTGTAGCAATGATCGTGAATTCTCTCTATAATATGGTGGATCAGTTCTTTATCGGCAGAAGCGTCGGTGAACTGGGCAATGCAGCAACAAACATACAGTTTCCGTTATCGACGGCCTGTATTGCCATTGCGCTTTTGTGCGGAATCGGCGGGGCTTCGGCATTCAATATTGCCATGGGCAATTCCCGGTTTGTAAAAGAAGAAGTTGAGCATGCAGCGGATTTTATGGGCAACGCCGTCACGATGATGGTGAGCATGGGTACACTGCTTCTGTTGATCACTCAGCTGTTTCTTCGTCCGCTTCTTCTGGCATTCGGATCGCCGGAGAATGTACTTGGCTACGCGATGACCTATACACGGATCGTGTCCCTTGGATTTCCGTTTCTGATCATGTCATCCGGCGGCGGAAGTCTGATCCGTGCCGACGGACGCCCGAAGGCAACCATGGCATGCAATCTGACCGGAGCTCTGATCAATACGGTTCTGGATGCGGTATTTGTTATGGGCTTTCACTGGGGAATGGCAGGGGCTGCCTGGGCAACCGTCATTGGACAGGTGATTGCCGGCGGACTGATCATTTATTATCTGCGGCATGCAAAAACCGTGACATTGCAGAAAAAGAATTTTCTGCCGAAGGCTGAGAATATACAGCGCATTGCCTCCCTGGGTGCGGCACAGTGCTTCAACCAGATCGCGATGATGATCGTGCAGATCGTAATGAACAATTCTCTGAAGTATTACGGTGCCCGTTCCTCCTATGGCGAGTCGATTCCGATCGCGGTCGCAGGAATCATTTCAAAGGTAAACATGATCTATATGGCCTTTGTTATCGGCTTATCACAGGGGATGCAGCCGATCGTCAGCTACAATTACGGAAGCAGACAGTACCAGCGGGTGAAAAAAGCATATTTCATGACATTGTTGCTCGGATTGGGCGTATCGGTCATTTTCTTTCTGCTGTTTCAGTTTCAGCCGCAGACAATTATATCGATCTTCGGAGACGGTTCTTCCGAGTATGTAAATTTTGCTGTGCGGTATTTTCGGATCTATCTGCTGATGACATTTGCGAATTTTGTTCAGCCGATCTCTTCCAATGCATATACGGCAATGGGCAAGCCGGTCAAGGGCATGATCCTGTCTCTAACCAGACAGATCATTTTTCTGCTTCCGCTTCTGCTCCTGCTCCCGCTGTTTTGGGGAATCGACGGCATTCTGTATGCCGGACCGATCGCTGATGCTATGGCTGTGATCGCCTGCGCGGTTATGAGTGCGTTTGAGTTCTCCAAACCGCAGTACAAGAGGCCTCAGGAGGCAGAATAGAGGGAACTGAAACGTCATATATTATACAATTGGTTGAGAATAACGCAAGATAATACATTACGGCAATTGGATGGGCGTACATGAAGAAAACTGAGAATCATCATATCCCGGTGATTCTCAGTTTTTTTGCCATTTGTCTCATGGTATAATCATAATAATATGAAGGGGTTCCGGAAGTATTAAAAAGGTGCTTATGAAAAGAAAGAGAGGGGATATATGAAAAAGAGAAATTGTGTTCTGATATGTACAATCGTTTTTCTGATAATACTTGCAGTTATTCTGGTGGTCGTTCGAATGACTCCGGATCAGAAATACAAAAGAGCGATGAAAAATGCGGAGCGCTACATGAATAAGCTGGAATATAAACAGGCGGGACTGCAATATGAAGCGGCAGTGGAAATCAAGCCGAAGGAGGCAGAGCCGCATCTTGGTCTGGCAGCTGTCTATATATCTATTGCAGACGGCTTTGATGAAGATAATACGGAAGAAATTTCTGAGTATTATAATCTGGCAAAGAAAGAGTATGAAATGGCAGAAGAATATGGAGCAAAGCATTCAGATCTTGCTGTAGTAGCAGAAGGTATAGAGAAAATAGAAAAAAATGCTGGATTGGCTGAGCCGTCACCGGAGGCTTTAGATCCTCCAAAACCGACTGTAGAACCGACAGCAGA
>JAUNAK010000004.1 GCA_030527665.1 Eubacteriales bacterium | reverse complement strand
TAAATAACTTATATTCGTATGGATCAGAAACGGATCACGGTATCGATCAGCGCAACAGCCACCGTCACCCCGTCCTCTGCTGTTTTCGGAACGATCAATGTACGCCTGCCGCCGATCACGGCACTTCGCTCGCAGACATTGTCCACACCGGTGATACTCTGTACAAAGGAAGAAGGAGTAAATTCGCCTTCTGCCTGCAGCAGTTCCTCTGCCGTATATGTTTGCAGCGGAATTCCGAGTTCCTCACAGTATGCCAGCAGCCCTTCCTCATCCTTTTTCAGATCGATCGACGAAACAGATGCAATCGCTTCCGGATACAGGGAATACTGACGAAAAACCTTCGCTGCGACCTTTCGGATCGTCTGGACACTTGTTCCTTTTTTGCATCCGATTCCCACAGACAGACACCTGGGGATCAGCCACAGGGTATGGTCAAAATACGACCGGCTGTATGACGGGCTGATATAGATGCCGACAGTGGTTGCTTCCCGGTTGAAAACGAAATCATCCTCTGCCTGTTTCAGCTTCTCAGACCAGTAGATGCCTTTTGGAAGTTCTCCTTCCACCGGGAAATTCGTATAAAAACCAACCGGCTCTCCGTCCAGCAGTGCAGCGGAAACCTCTTTTGCATAGGTCATATTGGAGATCTCCATATGGTTTTCCGTTGCAAAAACATCTACTGCAAAACGATTGCTTACATCCGTTGCCGTTGTGATGACGGGAACACTGTTCAGAATCAAGGCAATATCCTTTACAAGAGCATTGGCCCCTCCGATATGACCGGACAGCAGCGAGATACAGAATCGTCCTCGTTCATCCAGAACGATCACCGCAGGATCCGTACGCTTATCCCGTACATACGGAGCTATGGCACGAACCGCGATTCCCGCAGCACCGACAAAGATCATTGCATCATCCTTATCAAAACGGCTGCCTGCCCATTCCTGCACGGATTCCTTGACATTTTCCATGGAGAAATCCCCGCCGTCGCTCAGATATTTTCCCTTTCTGTACCAACGGCATTCATGGTCTTCCTCACGGTGAGAAAAAATCCGGGCGATTCGCTGAAGTACTTTAGAACCTTCCTGTGTAAAGCAAATTCCAGATATTTTCATATCGCTTCTCCTGTTTACTTGCTTGCTTCTCTGAACTCCGTAGTGAATCCGGGATCATACAGTTTGGAACGATCGTAATGGGAATGCGTCACCACGTCACCGACAATGATCAGCGCCGTCTTTGTAATATTGTTTGCCTCTGCAGTCTCGGCCAGCGTGCCGACTGTGCAGACAAACGGTTTTTCATCCGGCCATGTAGCTTTGTATACGATCGCTGCAGGAGTATCTTCCTCGTAACCGCCTTCAATCAGACGACGGCTCAGTTCCTTAAGCATGCCGGTACTGAGGAAAATAACCATCGTTGCATGATGAGCCGCAAAAGACTGAATGGATTCTTTCTCCGGAACCGGCGTTCTTCCTTCCATACGGGTGATAATAACGCTCTGGGATACCTCCGGAAGTGTATATTCCAGATTCAGTGCGGATGCCGCACCGGAGAAGGAGCTGACGCCCGGTGTATAATCATATGCGATCTTCTTCTCATCCAGAACATCCATCTGCTCACGGATCGCACCGTACAGACAGGGATCACCGGTATGCAGACGCACCGTAGTCCGTCCGGCTTGCTCGGCGGCAAACATAACATCCAGAACCTCTTCCAGTGTCATTTTGGCAGAATTATAGATTTCACAGTTCTCCTTCGCATAATCGAGAAGCTGCGGATTAACCAGAGAACCGGCATAGATGATGACATCTGCCTCCTCCAGGAATTTCTTACCACGCAATGTAATGAGATCGGCAGCACCCGATCCCGCTCCCACAAAATGAATCATAGTTCGTATCTCCTTATTTATTATTCTGTTTTGCAAAAACCATTTACCTTTCTAGCCTTGCATTTTTAGCTTACATATCAGTTCCTGCACCTGTCCGGTCTCCCCGAGTTTTCCGTATGTATTGGAAAAAATCACGGCCCCGATCTGCATTTTCCCTGCGCAGCGTGCATCCAGATAATATTCGATCTTCTTAAGAATCTCCTGCATCGTTCGTTCAAACAGTTCCGGGGCTGCTTCATGAAGGATATCCAGTGCATCTTCCGTTGTATTGGTCTCCAGGATCTGACGGATCAGATCTCCGTCCGCCCCTGCTCTGGCAGCGGCTGCTCCCATCAGCTCCGCACGGCAGTCTGCTTCGTGGGAATGGGTATTCATGATACCGCCGGACAGCTTGATCGACTTTCCGATATGTGAAACAATGAGAATTCCTTTGATTCCCATGTCAACGGCCATATCCAGTGTCTCGCCGACGAAGTTGCTGTATTTCATCTCATACGTACGGACCAGATCCGGCATCTCCGAAGCAAAACGTTCTCCGTAATTCCCCGGTGTTAATACCAGATACTCGCCGCCGTTTTCATGATGCATGCGCATTTCCACACGGATCGTATCGACCAGTGCCTTTTCGCTCATAGGCATAACAATGCCGCTGGTACCCAGAATCGAAATACCGCCGACGATCCCCAGCCTTGGATTAAAGGTCTTTTGGGCGATCTCTTCTCCTTTCGGGACGGAGATCTCCACAGAAATACCGCCGGAATATCCCTGCTCACGGCAGATCTCCTCCACCGCTTCTGTGATCATCTCCCGCGGCACGTGATTGATGGCAGCATTTCCAACCGGCTGGTCCAGACCGACTCTCGTTACCCTGCCTACACCGAATCCGCCGTCGATCGTAACACCGGCTGTATCTGCTTTCCGGACACTGGCGTAGATCAGTGCACCGTGTGTGGCATCGATATCATCGCCGCCGTCCTTGCGTATTGCGCAGGATACACTTTCTATAGAGCCGTCTGCCGTATGGCAGATCTGCATATCTTCGGTCACCAGGTGCAGTTCAATGCCCTTCGGTGTCCGAATCGCCGCTTCCTCCTGCTCGATGCCGGTAAGAAGCGTACGCACGGCTGCTTTGGCTGCAGCTGCGGCACAGGAACCGGTCGTATAGCCTATTTTCAGTTTCTTATGATTAAAATATACAAACTGCCCTTCCAGTCCGTTATTTTGTTCCACTAGTTCTCTCCTCTTTTGAACGTATGGATAAGCGCTTCTCCATACCGCAGGTCAGCATCCAGTGTCGAATCACCCGGAAATATATCCTGAAAGGCCTGGTACTCATCGACGAGCCCCTGTCCGTGCGGTACCCGGTAGGCACCGGCATCGCTGCCAAGAGCCACTGTTCCGTGTTTTTTTCTATAGAAACGAATATTTCGCTGCTGTCCTTCCCAGATCCGCTGCAGCACACGGTCATCAAATCTGCCGTCACCAATCAGATTTCTAACCGTAACGACCGTCGGTACCCATACAGCAGAGCTTTCTGCCAGTGCTGTCAGACTTTCTTCATTTTGAAAATTTCCGTGTTCGATCGAATCCACACCGGCCTGTACGGCATCCAGCACAGCCTGCGGCCCGTTGGTATGTGCCATAACTTTCATCCCCAGATCATGCGCTGTTTCCGTCATGCCCCGTACCTCTTCATAAGAAAGAGGTTCTCCGGTCAGACCATCCGGAGTACGAAAATCCATGATACCGGTCGTCATGATCTTAATAAAATCGCCGCCTGCCTTCCGCACTTCTTCCGCAAGCCTGCGAAACTCCTCCGGTGTACGAAAGGAACGTCCGACGATCCCGCCGTAATGCCCCTCCTTGTGGATAGCAAAAACGGGAGTAAAAAGGCAGATACCATATTCCGGAGCAATTTTTGAAGCAAGAAGACCGACACCTGCACGGTCACCTCCGTCACGGATAAAGGTTATCCCTCTGTTTCTGTATTCCTCCAGTTCACGGCGGATCAGACTCTCATCGGGACAGCCTTCATGATCCCGAACCGCTTTCTTATAATCCGATCCGTTCATAAACAGATGTGCATGACATTCTCCGAACATGATTCACCTCATCCGATCTTCCGCAGAACCCGGCATACAAACGGATCTTTGGGATCTATTTCCAGAACATAGCCTTCTCCATTTCCGACATGCCACTCATAATAGCTTTTCCGGGGAACGGCAAATCGTTCCAGAATACTCATGATCGTACCTCCATGCACAACAAAAGCAGGGCTATGGATTCCATCGGCGATACATTCACGGATGCAGCTCAGAAAACCTCTGCAGCAGCGTTCCTGAAAGGCTTCCCGAGACTCTCCATTCGGAAAAGGAAGCATGCCGTTGCTGTCGATCCAGCGCTGGTAATCTTCGTTTCCGTCCAGTTCTTTATAGTTTTTATTTTCAAAATCACCGAAATTGCATTCCCGCAGTTCAGGAACAAGAAACTGTTCCTGTCCGCTGTACAGGATATTCGCAGTCTGCCAGCATCGCAGCAAGGGACTGCAGTACAGACGGTCTGCTTTCGGAAACTGTGCAGCGATACTCTGCAGACGTTCCTTTTCCTCTTCAAGCAGCAGTTCATCGGTCGTTCCGATATAGCGGGCAAGCGCATTTCCAGGTGTTTTTCCATGTCGTACGAGAATGACCGTCAGCATAGGTTACTCCTCTGTATTTTTGATCACAACACCAATGCCGCAGACAACCCGATGCACTTCGTCCGAATAAGAAGCCAGCTTTGTACAGATGCGTCCATCGGTTTCCCGGTATTTCCGTTCGATCGGATCCATCGGTACGATTCCACAGCCAAGCTCGTCAGTAACAATGACCATATTCGGATTATAGCGGATCAGATCTTCTGCAAATCCAGACAGATCTTCTCCGTTTTCTACCGCACGCCTGATATAGGACTGGAAATGCATAACCGCTTTACAGTTATACAGATCTCTTCTGGTACAGATATCTCCATCGATCCAATCCACCGGCTGGATACCGAAGGTTTCCTCTGCATATGTATCTTTCCCCTGATAAACACCGCCAATTACCATTTTCATAGAAATACCCTCACAATTCCATTTCCCAATACAATTACGACAAGTATGGCAAGCTCTGCTTTTGTCACAAAGTTTCCTGCAAGATCACCGGTCATGCCGCCGAAATATTTCATGGAAAAACGATAATAATATAGAAAAGCACATACAGCCGTAACGATCATCAGAACTCCGCTGACGGGATGCAGCAGAATCGAAACGACTGTTAAAAGAACAATATAGAGAACGGATACCGCCTGCACGGCCTTCTTTACGGCATGATCACCGAAAGCAGCTGCCGTACCGGATGGATTTGCATGTGGGAAGCTTACAACTGAAATAGCAGAAAAACTGCGGGTCACCCCGAACATCATACAAAGTACAGGAATCATTTCCGAACGAATCTCCGAAGCAGCTCCGAAAGCAGCAACAAAATAGACCACTGCTGCGATAACTGCAAAAGCACCGACATGTGAATCCTTCAGGATCCGAAGCCGGTCTTCTCTTTCTCTCCAGGAACTCATGGCATCGGAAGTATCCATAAATCCGTCAAAATGAATGCCGCCGGTTACAAGGATCGGAAGAAGAATCATGCCTGCCGTCGTCCAGAGTGTTCCGAATCCCAGGAGCAGGCAGAGACGATAAAACAGATATTCCAAACCGCCGACAACAAATCCTACCCAGGGAAAAAAACACATGGCATATCGCATCGAACGGTCAGACCACAGGATATGAGGCATCGGAATTTTGGAATACATGGAAAAAGCAACGATCAGACTGACAAAAATATCTTTGATCATATCGCTTCCCCCGCTTTTTGATCCCGTACGGTATCATCTTTGAGCAGGACAGGAATGCCGTATACAACTTCCGTTACTTTATCGGCATTCCGTGAAATGTACTGATGCAGCAGTCCCAGTGTCCGCTGATAGCCGGAAGTGACCGAATCGTATACAATGCCGTCTGAAAACAGTTCGTTAGAAACGATAATCAGATTAGCGGCACTGCGTGCAATATTCTCCAGTCCGTCCAGAATCGCATTCACCGTATGAATGCCGGATCCTCCCGGATAAAAACTTTCGTTGGATACCAGATTTCCCAGATCTTCCAGGAGCACATTTGCTCCTCTGGGAATCTGGATCTCCGCGAGACGCATCGGACATTCGATGGTCTCAAAGCCCATCTCCGCACGTCTTTCTCTGTGAATACGTATTTTTTCTATATTTTCCGGATCTTTTCCGCAGATCATCGTTGCCACATAGACCCGCGGACCTTCTCCGCATGCCAGAAGCTGTTCCTCGGCATACACCGATTTTCCGCTTCCGGAACCTCCGGTTACTAAATGAATCATACTTAACTCCTAATGCATCAGGTGCATGTATGTAAATAAATGTATCTGCAGCAAATAAAGCTTTATCTTTTGCAGCGGCGCACAAGAATAGACGTACGGCATTCGTTTTCAGCAATTACTGCAGATGTACATAAGCTTCGATGTCATTTTCTTCAAAGGTAGCCATCCGGTTATAAACTTCCAGCGCCATATCCAGCAGCGGGAACATCATAACCGCTCCGGTTCCTTCTCCCAGACACATATCACAGGTCAGATGAGGTTCTTTGCCGATTGCCTCCATAATGATATGTGCTGCCGGTTCCTTGGACATATGGGAAGCAATAATATAATCCGCAGCCTCCGGACAGATGCGAATCGCAACGAGCGCAGCAACACAGGAAATAAATCCATCGGCAACGACCGGTACGTGAAGTGCTGCACCGCCCAGGTAAACGCCTGCCATGCCGGCAATATCAAAGCCGCCTACTTTGGCAAGAACATCAATGGCATCTGTCGGATCCGGCTTGTTTACCTCGATTGCCTTATGAATAGCATTGATCTTTCTCTTCAATCCCTCGGATGACAGTCCTGCGCCCCGTCCGGTCATCAGTTCCACCGGCTGATTCAGAAGAACGGATGCAATCGCACTGCTGGTGGTTGTATTTCCGATTCCCATCTCACCTGTAGCAAAGAGCCGATACCCTTCGGCATACTTCTCCTCGGCGATCATAATGCCGACTTCCAGTGCACGAACAGCCTCTTCTCTGGTCATGGCCGGACCCTTGGTCATGTTTTTGGTGCCGTAAGCGATCCGGCAGTTGCGAACAGAATTATCTCTGTACATACCGATATCGATCGGGAAAATATCCGCTCCTGTTTTGCGGCACAGAATACCGGCGGTAGCCTTTTCCTGCAGAAAATTCTCGGCAACCTGAACGGTCACCTCCTGTCCGGTCTGTGTTACGCCTTCTTCCACCACGCCGTTATCCGCACACATGGTGATCAGGCATTTTCTGTCAAATGCCACACGGGAGGATCTCTGGATACCGGCGATCTGTACGATCACATCCTCCAGCTTTCCCAGACTGTGAAGCGGATGCGCCACCGAATCCCAATGACGGACAGCTGCGGCAGCAGCGTCTTTATCCACCGGTTCAATTTTCGCAAGTGTCTCCTGTAAATTCATGATCGATATACCTCCGGATTCCTTTTAAAAGTATATGAGCGAATAATATGCCAAATGTGCACGGATGCACACTTGGCAGTTGTTCAATCTATATACGCCATACACGTAATTATTGTAGTTAAAGTCCCAGCATAGCCTTTACGGTTGCTTCCATATCCGCAACAGCAGATACGGTATTGTGGCGCACCGGAGCAGTCTTGATCTCTTCGATCGCATCCGGAACCTTTACGCCTGATACTTCATGAAGAGCATCAAACTGTTCCATATCGGTCATGCCGTCAAATTTTCCGGCATCGATCGCATGCAGAACGCTTCTGGCAAACTTATACGGACTTGCTGTCGATGCAATGACCGTCGGTGTCTGATCACCGGTCTCGGTCTTGTATTTTCTGTATACGGAAGCCGCAACAGCGGTATGCGGATCCAGTACATAGCTGTCATTTTTATAGATATCTGCGATAACAGCAGACACTTCTTCCTCAGATGCATAGGCACCATAAAAATCAGCGATCTCTTTCTGCATCTCCGGAGTAATGGTATAGGATCCCTCTTCGCTCAGAGACTTCATGAAAGCTGCTGTTTTCTCTGTGTTTCTGTCTGCGATGAAATAGATCAGACGCTCCAGGTTGCTTGAAACAAGAATATCCATAGACGGAGATGTAGTCAGAATAAACGGACGTTTTCTGTCATAAACACCGGTTCTGAAGAAATCGACCAGAACCTTGTTCTCGTTGGACGCGCAGATCAGTTTGCCGACCGGAAGACCAATCTGTTTTGCATAATAAGCAGCCAGAATATTTCCGAAGTTTCCGGTAGGAACGGTCACGTTGATCGGATCGCCGGCTTTGATAACACCCTGTTTCAGCAGATTGGCATATGCATATACATAATAAGCAACCTGCGGGATCAGACGGCCGATATTGATCGAGTTGGCAGAGCTGAACTGAATTCCCTTTGTATCCAGCTCTTCGGCCAGTTCCCTATTTCCGAAGATCTGTTTTACAGCGGTCTGTGCATCATCAAAGTTTCCAAGAATAGCAACAACATGGGTGTTCTCCCCCTTCTGTGTTACCATCTGGCGTTTCTGTACCGGACTGACACCGTCCTTCGGATAGAACACAATGATCTCGGTTCCCGGAACATCTGCAAATCCTGCCATAGCAGCTTTACCGGTATCGCCGGACGTTGCAGTCAGAATACAGATCTTGTTGGTAATATTGTTTTTGCGAGCAGCGGTCGTCATCAGATACGGAAGAATAGAAAGTGCCATATCCTTAAACGCAATTGTCTTGCCATGGAAAAGCTCCAGATAATATGCATCGTCCGCCTTTTTCAGCGGTGCCACTTCCGGAACATCAAATTTTTCATCATAGGCATGATCGATACAATACTTCAGCTCTTCTTCCGTGTAATCGGAAAGGAACAGAGACATTACCTCATAGGCAACTTCACGATAATTCATCTCTGCAAGGGCTTCCAGCGATGTTTCCATTTTCGGAAAATTCTCCGGAACATACAGACCGCCGTCCGAAGCAAGCCCGTTTAACACTGCCTGTGATGACGGAACACCGGATTCTGCACCTCTTGTACTCTTGTATAAAATATTCATATCGAATCCTCCTTTTCGGTATTTCTTTCGATCCGTATACCCTTGCGGACCGAATCAATTAATTATAGCACAGCAATATAGTATTAGGGAAGAAAATATACATTCCAAATCAGCTGTGTTTTTCTCATAGTACAAAAACAGGCAGGTGCAAACCCGTATTATTCCGAATATTGCACCTGCCCACATTCTGTTTTTATCGTATAAATCGGTAAATAGTTCAGCGGTTATTAATTGCAGTGATCAATGCATCGATGGATGCACGGATGATATCCGGATTCACACCGGCTCCCCAGGAAAGTGTTCCATCCGGGTTCTGAATGCCGACATAAGCGATGGCGTTGGAGCTGGAGCTCTTTGCCAGCGCATGCTCCTGATATACCTGCAGCTCATATTCCAGACCAAATGCTTCTTTCAATGCGTTGCTGACAGAATCCAGACGTCCGTTGCCCTGTCCGGTGTACAGTTTGAACTCACTTCCGTTCATACTTGCATTGACATTGGCAACGATGCGCCCTCCTTCCAGCTGAGCAAAATGAATGCCGTCAACTGCCAGCGGTTTGCGAATATTCTCGAATTTCTCTTTGAAGAGACTGAAGATCTCATCCGGCATAAGCTCTTTGTGCAGATGATCGGACAGATCCTTGGCTGCATATCCCATTGCTTCGCGCATCTTTTTCGGAAGGATCAAGTCATACTGTGTTTCCAGAATATATCCGACGCCACCCTTACCGGACTGAGAATTGATGCGGATAACATCAGCATCGTAGCTTCTTCCGATATCCGTCGGATCGATCGGCAGATACGGTACGGTCCAGTGTTCCGGATCGGTATCCTCTCTGAATTTCATACCCTTGGCGATCGCATCCTGATGAGAACCGGAGAATGCCGCAAATACAAGCTGACCGCAGTACGGACTTCTCGGACTTACGGACATTCCGGTGAATTCTTCATATCTTGCACAGATGGACGGCATATCATTGAAATCCAGTTCCGGATCAAATCCCTGCATATACATATTCATGGCAAGAGTAATGATATCTACATTACCGGTTCTCTCACCATTTCCGAACAGTGTTCCCTCGATACGGTCGGCACCTGCAAGAATACCAAGCTCGGCATCACTGACACCGCAGCCACGGTCATTGTGCGGATGCAGAGAGATCAGAACGTTCTCACGATACTTCAGGTTTTTGCTCATATATTCTACCTGACTTGCATATACATGCGGCATGGACAGCTGTACGGTGCTGGGCAGGTTGATGATTGCCTTGCGGTCAGCGGTCGGCTGCCATACATCCAGAACCGCATTGCATACTTCCAGTGCATATTCCGGTTCTGTTCCGGTAAAGCTCTCCGGACTGTATTCGAAGCGATAGTCTGCTCCGGCTTCCTCTGTCAGCTTTTTCAGCAGCTGTGCACCTTCAACTGCGATCTTCTTGATCTCCTCTTTATCCTTTCGGAATACCTGCTCACGCTGTGCGTAGGATGTGGAGTTGTATACATGAACGATCGCATTTTTGCAGCCTTCCAGTGCATCAAACGTCTTCTTAATAATATGCTCTCTGGCTTGTGTCAGAACCTGAACGGTCACATCATCCGGAATCAGATTCTCTTCGATCAGGCGGCGAAGAAATACATATTCTGTCTCGGATGCAGCCGGGAAACCGACTTCGATCTCTTTAAAGCCAACCTGGCAGAGCATCTTGAAAAACTCGATCTTCGTATCCAAATCCATCGGAATGACCAGGGCCTGGTTGCCGTCACGCAGATCGACGCTGCACCATACCGGTGCTTTCTCAACGGCGTCTTTTCTGGTCCAGTCAAAGCAATCGACCGGCGGCATGTAATACTGCTTTTTGTACTTCTTGTAGTTCATCATAATTCTTTTCCTCCTTAAGGCGATCCGGCATTGAATGTCAGTCAGCACGCAGAGTTTTTAAGTAAAAAAAAAGCCTGTGTCTCCTGTATACAAGAGACGCAAGCATCTGCTTTACGCGGTACCACTCTTCTTCACGGAACTTTCCGTGCTCTTAACCGGATACAAATCGTATATCCTCTCCCCTGTAACGGTGGGAATCCGTCTGCGTCTAATCTCCGGATCCGGATTTCGGGCAGCCACTCAGAGGGCAGTTCCAAAAGCAGTTCCAACTGTCTCACACCGACCGACAGCTCTCTGCATGCAAACGTACTGATGTACTATTCCTCGTCATCGTATTTCACTTTTCACACTTTACCATCTTACTATAAAAAAGTCAAGCCGATTCCCAATCGGAAACCGGCCTGACTTATCTAAATTACGTATACCAATTACCTATACTCTGTACATACCTGATCGGCTATACAAATAACTTCTTCGATCAATCCGATCAATCCTTGTTCTCGATGTACAGAATGTCCATCGGACAAGATTTTACACAGATACCGCAGGCAATACACTTGGATGCGTACTCTACACTCTCGTCTTTTCTCATTACCTTAAACGGACAAGCCTCTACGCAGGCACCGCATCCGGTACAGAGTTTCTTGTTTACCATGTATACACCGAATTTATTCTGTGTAATTGCATTGTTCGGACATGCCTCCGCGCATTTGCCGCACTGTACACAGGTCATCGGCTGGCACTCGTTCGGATTTTTCTTCTTCGGTACGATCTGAAGAAGAGCTTTACGATCATCCTCTACCTTGAAATACGCTTTTGCACATGCATTTACACATGCCAGACAGTTCTGACATTCGATGTCTTTTCTTGCTCTCAGTTTTTTCATATCTCTTTTTTCCTCCGCTGCATAATAATAAATCTGCATCCGGCATGCATCCTGCCTTCGCCCATCTTCAAAGGCTGATCACCTGCCGATAAACACCTGCCCCACCGCAGATATTCATGCTGTCTTTATTTTAACAGATATGGAAATTAATGAAAAGATTTTATATGCACTTTTATCGGGACAATCGGCACTCATCCCAGTCAGCCTCCGACATAACGAAGAAATCCGTCGTAATTCAGCCAGCTTTCCCGTCGGCAGATCTCTCTTCCGCTCTGATCGCCGGTTGCTTCGTCTCCTTCGATATCCGTTGCATCCAGTATCCAGTTATTACCTACATAGAAAGCAGCATGCTGATTTCTGTCATTATGAGCCAGAAGCACATCTCCGAACTGAAGAATTCCCGCTTTCTGCTCTCTTGAAAGCGATGTCAGGTCCATATAAACAAAACCATGCTTCAGAAGTTCATTCTTCATATTTCCTGTGTAGACCGCATCACCGGTATCGATTCCCGCTGCCCGCAGACAGGAGATCACAAAGGAGGAGCAGTCGTAGTCAGGTCCCCATCGACGATCCTGGCTGTAGCCGTGGGAATCGTCCTTGGCCAGGGCATCGCCATAAGCAATATACTTGTTTATAATAGATGCATTGGGATTTTTGTAGGTCTCATCGTACCCGCCGCTGATCGCATACCAGGCAATGCCTTCATTTTTCCACCCGAGACTCACCAGATAGTTATGCTCTTTTTTTACTGTTGTATAATTATGGGATCCTGCTGCCGCATTCGGATTATACTGACGATAGAGAGGCGTTGCCTTGCTGTCTGCGGAATACCAGCCGATGCCTTCATACTTCCAGCCATGACTGATCAGATATTTTCGTTCACCGTCTGACATTGTATAGTGATGATCTCCGGCATTTGCATTATACAGACGATACACCGGTCGGGAAGACTTTTTCGGAGCAACCCAGCCGACACCTTCCATAAACCATCCCTGACGGAACAGATAATCCCGTTCCTTTTTATCCGCGGTATAAAAATGTTCTCCGCTGTTTGGGTTATATATGCGATACATGGGAACGGAATCCGTATTTGCGGTCAGCAGATCCTCTTCCTCATTTACCGTATCTGCCTCTTCGGAAAGTACAGCCCCGGTCTGTTCTTCTTCCACGGAGGATTCGGTGAACACAGAATCCTCGCTCATTTCCTTTTGAGATGCTTCGGAATCGGTGAGTTCCAGATCGCTGTCCTCCATATCCGTTGTCCCTTCATCAGCTATCTCTTCATCCGTGCTCTCTGTATCGTTATTCTCAATTTCCTCTATTATTTCCAACGTTTCTGTGTCTGCTGTCTCCGCTTCTGCAGCCGCGCTTCCGGCAAAAACAGAAATCAGGACAACAAGAAAAAGCCATTGTATCTTCTTTCTGCAGCTTCCCGCAGCAGAAAGGGCTGCAAGCTGCAGCCCTCTGCCGAATACACAAGTTGCTCTCCCGTTCTTCACGTTTGCACAATCTGCTATTCTGTTATTCATGAATATACATCTCCTGAAATTATTCAACGGTTACCGATTTGGCAAGATTACGCGGTTTGTCTACATCAAGTCCTCTGGCAAGACTGAGATAATATCCCATCAGCTGCAGCGGAATAACCGCAAGACTTGGCGCAAAATAAGGCTCTGTCTTCGGAATGTAGACAACAAAATCTGCCGTATCTTCAATACTGTAATGGCCGTTTTCAGTAAGTGCCATCAGATACGCACCGCGGCTCTTCACTTCTACCATGTTGCTTCGGGTCTTCTCAAACAGAGCATCCTGCGTCATGATTCCGATCACAAGCGTACCTTCTTCGATCAGACTGATGGTTCCATGTTTCAGTTCTCCGGCAGCATAGGCCTCGGAATGAATATAACTGATCTCTTTCATTTTCAGGCTGCCTTCCAGACCGATCGCATAATCGATGCCGCGGCCAATGAAGAAAGCATCTTTTTCATTGGCGAATTTGGAAGTAAACCACTGCAGTCTTTCCTTATTTTCAATAACCTTTTCGATCTGTTCCGGCAGTGCCTGCAGTGCCTTGACAAGTTCAGCTTCTCTTTCGTCAGAGATAACTTCTTTTGCAGCAGCTGCAGCAAGTGCGATCAAATCGACGGCGATCAGCTGCGCACTGTATGCCTTGGTCGTTGCCACCGAGATCTCCGGTCCTGCATAGGTATACATGACATGATCCGCATCTCTTGCAATGGAGGAACCGACAACATTTACAATTGCCAGCGTCGGAATTCCTTTTTTCTTTGCAAGACGCAGTGCTGCAAGAGAATCGGCAGTCTCTCCGGACTGTGAGATAATGATAACGATGGAATTCTTAACAAGCTTCGGATCTCTGTAACGGAATTCAGAAGCAAGATCCACCTCGACCGGAATATCAGCCATGCTTTCGATCACATATTTGCCTACCATTCCTACATGATAAGCCGATCCGCAGGCGACGATATACATACGTTCGATATTCTTAAGAATTTCTGTGTCCAGTTCGGCAGCAGACAGATCTGCATGACCATCCTTCAGATATGCACTCAGCGTATCCTGCACAGCCTTCGGCTGCTCATGGATCTCCTTCATCATGAAATGCTCAAAGCCGCCTTTTTCGGCAGACTCTGCATCCCACTCGATTACTTTCTGTTCTTTTTCGATCTGGTCGCCATCCAGATTAAAGAAGGTAACATCGGATGCCGTCAGTCTGGCCACTTCCATGTCACCGACATAATACACATTTCTTGTATAGTTCAGAATGGCCGGCACATCAGATCCAAGAAAAGATCCGTCTTCAGTTGTTCCGATGATCATCGGGCTGTCTTTTCTGGCCGCATAGATCTCATTCGGGTAATCCTTGAACATCAATGCAAGGGCATAGGAACCGCGAATACGTACCTGCGCATGATTGATCGCATCGATCGGTGTACCGAGATATTTCTTGTAATAGTAATCTACAAGTTTTACTGCAACCTCGGTATCGGTCTGTGAATAGAATTTATAGCCGTGATTCAGCAGCTTCTCACGAAGCTCCTGATAATTCTCGATGATGCCGTTGTGAACGCCGACTACAAAGTTGCCGTCCGATACATGGGGATGGGCATTGATCTCCGACGGCTCACCGTGCGTTGCCCAGCGGGTATGACCGATACCGCAGTTTCCGGGCACTGCCTGACCATCAGCAGTTTTATTGCTCAGCTCGGCAAGTCTTCCCTTTGCCTTAACTACCGTGATTTCTTCACCTTCACGGACAGCCAGTCCTGCGGAATCATATCCGCGGTATTCCAGCTTACCGAGACCGTGCAGCAGAATCGGTGCTGCCTGTTTTTGTCCTACATATCCTACAATACCACACATAGCAGTTTTCTCCTTTTCAGCCTTCTTTTGCAATTACATGGCTTCGATCTTTATAGATGGAATTTGCCGGAACTGTACCGCGAACCGGACTCAACGGATAAATATTCGTATTGCTTCCGATGCAGACTCCCGGGTTCAAAACAGATCCGCATCCAACCTCTACATGGTCGGACAGCATAGCTCCGAATTTCTTCAGTCCTGTCTCGATCTCTCCGTCTTCCGCATGAACGACTACCAGTTTTTTATCCGAACGGACATTGGAAGTCAGGGATGCTGCTCCCATATGGCTCTTGTATCCCAGAATAGAATCTCCGAGGTAGTTGTAATGCGGTGTCTGTACACAGTCAAACAGAATTACATTCTTCAGCTCGCAGGAATTTCCTACAACGCAGCCTTTTCCCACTACGATATTGCCTCGAAGAAATGCACACTGACGAATCTCCGTCTCCGGTCCGACAATGATCCATTCATCAAAATAGGCCGAATCAAATACCTTCGCTGTTTTGTGGATCCAGACGTGCGGTTTTACTTCCTCATATTCCTCCGGGGAAAGTGTCGGACCGTAAGAAGCAATAAAATCATGGATCTTCGGAAGAACCTCCCAGGGATATACACAGCCTGCAAAAGCCGGTGCCGCTTCTGTATACTGCAGATCATACATGCTGCTGATCTGCAGTTCTTTTTTTTTCATATTACTCATACGTTTGTCCTCTGTTTACTCGACAGCATGTCCCTTGCTTCGAATCACTTCGATCACACGGTCTACATGCAGATGACAGGTTTCTTCCGATTCAGCCTCGACCATAACACGAATCAAAGGCTCTGTACCAGATTCCCGAACAAGAATTCTGCCGGACTCACCAAGCGCAGCCGCAGCCGCCTGAACAGCAGCCTGTACATCCGGATCCGCCTGTGCTTCTGCTTTATCCTTCACGCGAACATTGACAAGTACCTGCGGATAGATCACCAGCGGCTCTGTCAGTTCACTGAGTTTCTTATGCGTATCCATAAGAACTTCCATTACCTTCAGACTGGTAAGAATACCGTCTCCGGTGGAAGCGTATTTCGTGAAGAGAATATGACCGCTCTGCTCTCCGCCGATCCGGCAGTCATTCTCCTTCATATATTCATATACATACTTATCGCCTACGCTTGTCTTTGCATAGGAAATACCACATTCGTCAAAAGCTTTATAGAGACCGAAATTGGACATAACCGTTGTAACAACGGTGTTGTTCATCAGATCACCGTGTTTCTTCATATGCAGGCCGCAGACATAAAGAATGTGATCACCGGTCACTACCTGTCCTTTATCATCAACAGCGAGGCAGCGGTCTGCGTCACCGTCATAAGCAAAGCCGATATCCAGTTTTTTCTCCAGAACAAGTTTCTGAAGTCCTTCGATATGTGTAGAACCACAGTCGGTATTGATGTTCACGCCGTTCGGTTCAGCATTGATCACATAGGTTTTTGCGCCCAGGGCATCAAAAACAGCTTTAGCAATGGACCAGGAACTGCCGTTTGCACAGTCCAGACCAATACGCAGGCCTTTAAAACTGTACATACCCAGAGAGATCAGATAACCAATATAACGGTTTCTGCCGCTTACATAATCAACGGTACGTCCGATCTTCTCTCTTACAGCAAACGGAATTTCCGGCCATTTCTGTCCGAACACCTCCAGTTCACCGTCAATATACGCTTCCACCAGACGAATGGTCTCCTCATCCATCTTCTCTCCGGAACCGTTGATCAGCTTGATTCCGTTGTCATAATAAGGATTGTGGCTGGCGGAGATCATGATTCCGCAGTCAAAATCATCCGTGCTTGCAATATAAGCAACAGACGGAGTTGTGGTTACATGCAGCAGATAGGCATCCGCTCCGGAAGCAACCAGTCCTCCTACCAGATTGTATTCAAACATATAACCGGAACGTCTGGTATCTTTTCCGATCACGATTCTTGCCGGTGTATCATCACCGCTGCGTTTCTTCAATTCCCCATAATACCAGCCCAGAAATCGTCCGATCCGGTAGGCATGGTCTGCACGCAGATTGATATTGGCCTCCCCGCGGAAGCCGTCAGTTCCAAAGTATTTTCCCATTATTAATTATCCTCTTTTATTGTTTATCGGTTACGCAATTGTAAAAAAACGTACAGCCGAATATATATCTGCCAGGCGCAGATACACAAAGGTATTCTACACCAACAGCATATAGAATTCAACAAATCAGAAAATTTAAGAATTTGTTCATGATTTCCGTTTTTTCCGGCTGCTGTCCAGCTGTTCCTATATTGATCAGACTCTGCACGTTCTGAAGCTTCATTCGATTTTCTTTTAACTGAGATAAAACTTTATCATTGCCAGTATTTCCCGAAGTACATTATTGGGAAGATAAAACGGATGCGATGCTGCCGGCACGCCGCAGACATGCTGATATCCGCATTTGAGGGCAGTCTGAACAGCCCGATACACATGAAAATCATTGGTCACGACTCCCACTGCATCCTGTTCTTTTGCCAGATACACTTCGCTGAAGCGAAGATTCTCTTCTGTAGTCGTCGACTTCCCTTCCGTAAGGATCCGATCATCCGAAATCCCTGCTCCCAGCAGATATTCCCGCATGACAGCCGCCTCTTCCCGCGGTTCATTTCCGCCTTTCCCGCCGGAAACAATGCAGATGGTATCCGGATGCCCTTCCAGATAAGCAGCCGCCGCATCCAGTCGGTAACGAAGTACCCGGCTCGGTCCATCTTCCCGCACCTGTGCTCCCAATACAATCAGATATCTGCATTCCGCCTCTTTCGACTCTATCTGGAATCCGGACAATATCCTGCATAGCAGAAACAAAAACACAAGCAGCCCTGCGGAAATTATTCCGATTCCTGTGTAAAGCATTCCTTTTGGAAGACGTTTGAGCCATCCGCTTTGGACACCGTAGGCAAGCAGACACAGACAAAGACCGATCACAAACCAGATGCTCCAGAAAAGGGTTCCGGATGCGATCCGCAGAATGCAGAATCCATATGCGAAACACAGCAGCCCGAGTATTAAAAAAATAGCCGATATCATATTTACTCCTTTACATACTTGTTCTTAGTACGATCCTGTGAGACTATTATCATAAGAATATCTGCAGATGACATACATGGTTCCCGTTGGGATTCTCTATGCAGATCTGCAGCAGACACTCTCTATCTATTTATTAAGGAGGAATGGTTCATGCCTATTATAGATCCCAGTTGTTTTATTGCTGATGGAGCACATGTCATCTCCAATGTATCCCTTGCCAAAGACTGCAGCGTCTGGTTTAATGCCGTTCTTCGCGGTGATTCCACAACGATCTCCATTGATGAAGGCTCCAACATTCAGGATAATGCCGTCATTCACGGGGATCCCGGTTATCCTGTCACCATAGGAAAAAACGTTACTGTCGGTCATTCCGCCATCGTTCACGGCTGTTCCATTGCCGACAATACCCTGATCGGCATGGGTGCCATCATTCTGAACGGTTCCCGGATCGGCAGAAACTGTCTGATCGGTGCCGGTGCACTGGTAACCGAAAACAGTACTATTCCCGACAATTCAGTGGTGATCGGAACGCCCGGGAAAATCCGCCGCCAGCTGACTCCCGATGAAGCCGAAAGCAATCTTATGAATGCCCGGCATTATGTACAGCTTGCGAAAGAATACAAAAAACGCCTTTAATCAAAAAATATTCGTTTCAGTAAATCCGAGTCCTCCGGATCAAAAATATTCATGCTTTCCGGATCACTGCTCCGATTGGAAAACGCAGGAAACAGAAATCCCTTTTCCGGAGGACCGGCTTCGTATTCTCCTGTCAGCGGACAGATCGCTCCGATCAAAAACTGGTACACTTCTTCCGATTCCCACATTTCCTCCTGATTGATTCCTTTTACAGGAACATCATAGCTGCCGTAAAATACATAAATTGCATACGGCTTATCTGAGGGATATCGCTCTCCGATATATTCATACAAATTATATAACAGGGCATCGTTTTTTAATTCACAGGATTTTAATGCCATCAGCAGCTGCCAGATGCCTCCCGGCTTCCGATCTCCCTCTTCAAATCGATAGTTCTTCAGTTCCACATTCGTCCTGGCAAACGGAATCGTTTTTGCAATTTTCAGATTTGCCTCCCTGTCTGCTGCGGACAGTTTCAGAAAATTAATGTGAAACGTATTATCGATAAAACCTTCTTCATCCATATAGGCCCCGGCAAGCCTGCTGAAACAGTTTCTGCTGAGCGTCATTCTTCTGGTCAGTTCCAGCATATCACTTCGATCAATGTGCATTCTTATTTATTCCCCTGTATTTCCCTTCCTTATCGATCATAACGACTAACTATTACGGCTTACTATTACTGCTAAATATTTCTAAACGATAAATACTCCATTCCGAAGTACCGGTCCGGATGCTTATGTATACCTGCAGGCATATGCCGTATCCCATACAGCCACTGTATCATAACACAAATCAGGCAGGAAGAAAAACCGGCATATGGAATCGGCATTTTTACTTCGTTGCATTTCTTCCTTACTGCAAGTATAATGTCCGAAAGAAAGTGAATGGACGAGGTATACTATATGCGCTATATCAAACAAAGCTTCTGGAATGCATTTAAATGTATCGCCGGTGCATGTCCAAAAACCTGCTGCAGCGGGTGGCAGATCATGATCGATGATGCATCCATGAAAAAATACATCTCCTGTTCCGGTTCGTTTGCCGAGGAACTGCGGCATTCTGTTAATACCGTTGAATCCTGCTTTTATCAGAAAAGAAACGGTGACTGTGTTTTTCTGCAGACGGACGGCTTGTGCCGAATGATCCTGCAGGCCGGTGAAGAAATGCTTTGTGATACCTGCCGGCTTTATCCGCGTCATGTAGAAGAGTATCCGGATCTACGTGAATGGTGCCTGTCCATCTCCTGCCCCGAGGCTGCACGGATTCTCGCAGAACAAACAGAGCTGACCGATTATCTGGTTGAAGAGGATGATGAGCCGGATCCGCTGGATGAAGAATTTGATGATTTTGACTTCCTGTTCTTTGATCGTCTGGAGGAATCCCGCGCTGTTATGGATTCTATCATCCGCAATACCGGCTATTCCCTGTCCGAACGAATCTATCTGCTTCTGCAATTGGCAGAAAAGCTGCAGCTGGCAGTTGACGATGGTGACTATGCCTCTGCCGATCAGCACATTCAGGATTTTCAGGCAGAAGAATATCAGACAGCCATCCTTGCGGAAAACGGCTTTTCCATATCCGCCTTTCTGAAGGAAACCCTTCCAGTCCTTTACAAACTGGAACGACTGGACCCGGAATGGCATCATTTACTTGCTCTGACTGAAGAATATCCAGCAGAAGATACGATGCATATTGGCATACTTCGCAACACAGACGAAAAGCAGCATGAACGAATTCTCGCCAACATACTGCTTTCTTACCTTTATACCTATTATCTTGGATCTGTATATAACGGGATGCTTTATGCGTATACCAAACTCTGCATCTTTGCAGTGCTGCTGATCGATGCGCTTGCGCTCTGTTCATCCCAAAGGCAGAAACAGCCGATCACGCTCGAGGAATATACGGAACTGATCTATCGATGCGACCGCGAGATCGAACATTCCGATGACAATATATCTATTCTTCTGGAATACTTTGATCTGTAAAACCTTGAAACATAAAAATTTGATCCGTAAAACCCCAAAAGCGAATCTGCATGATCTGACTCATGCGGATTCGCTTTTTCTTGCCTTGTATGCCAAAAGAATGTCCGGCAGACATTCTCTTACTTTGCTGAACTCTCAAGTGATGAAGCACGCTTCCATCTTTCATCGTTATTCAGAGGCTGCAGATTATCATCCCTTCGGTCCGCTGAATCCGCAGATCGAACAGGGATCCGATGACGTATGGATTCCCTGATTATCATAGAAGTACATGCCGCAATCCCAGCATACTTCTATATGATAAATGCTTTCAGCGCCCGGCTGCGGAGTATAGGATATGGAATGATATCCTTTTAAGGACAGATCTGAAGGAATCGGAAGACTTTCCGACTGCTCCTCACCGCAGATGGTGCAGATCGATACCTTTCTGCCTTCGTAAGTGCAGCTCGGAGGATATCCGCCGTTGTCTACCATATTATGTCCTGTAGGCGGGATAAATGTGATCTCGATCTCATTCTGATTGCTGTCCAGTGTTTTGCCGCATCCGCTGCATACATAATAGGCTTCGGTACCGGCACTGGTACAGGTCGGCTCCACACGTGCTACAAACTGCGGTGCATGCACATGTGTCGGTATCGGTGTTGCTGTCGGCGTCGGTGTACTGGTTGGTGTAGGTGCCGGTGTTTCAGTCACCTTTGCCGCTTTGCTCAGATCTTCATCCGTTTTTTCGAATACCATCTCCGTATCACCGGAACGAAGTGTCAGTTCTTTTCCCTTCAGCGTATAGGCAATTGCTTCCGATCCACTTTCTGAGCTGTTGATTTCTTTGTCATTCCAGACAATATCTATGGAACTGCCGTAGATTACAAATTCGCCTTTGCCGCCGTTTTCAAGATGAAGATAAACAAGAGAACCTTCTGCATACAGCTTTTCAAGTTCTTCTCTTTCGATCTTCTCGTCTTTTTCCGTCAGACGAATGCATTTCCAGTAGCCGACCAGCTCTTCGTTATTTACCTCTTCGGCAACCAGCGCTGCCGTTTCCGCCGTCTCCTCTTTCTTCGCCTTTATTCCCGGTTTGGATCCTGCGGATTCCTTTGCAGCAACTGCTGTTGATTCCGCTGCTGTCGATTCCGCTTTTGTTTCTGACTGCTGCTCATCTTTTTCTTCTTTCACTTCCCCAGCTGATTCTGCAGCGGCAGCTGTATTTTCTGTTTTTGAATTTATAAAAGGAAGTGAACAGCCGCTCAACGAAACGGTCATCATAGACACCAATAAAACTGCTAATATTTTCTTCTTCATTTGCATCCCTCACATAAAAAATAATACAAAAACCTATACAGCATCAAAGCATGCAGATCCACCGGTATCTGCGTGCAGGTCCGCGTCTTAGAAACCGCCTGCAAAAGAGACCGATGTCAAATCATTATCCGATATTTATGGAACAGGAAATGACCTTGAACTTCTGTTATCTATATAAGAATTATATCTTCTCCCTCTTCTCTTTGCCTCTTCCGAATGGATGGTTTTATAAGCAAAAGTATGTCCGGCGAACGTTCTCTTTTCATGCCGGGCAGCAAAAAAGGAGCTCATTCGTCTATGAATGAGCTCCTGCTAAATAACAGATTTCGTATGAAATAAAAAATCGGGGTAACAGGATTCGAACCTGCGACCTCTCGGCCCCCAGCCGAGCGCTCTAGCCAAACTGAGCCATACCCCGAAAATCATATAGAATCCAACATCTCTGCCGATCCGACTTGTCTATTATACTACGCAAGTCCACAAAAAACAAGTCCGCATACATGTTTTTTGTATGCGGACCTGTAAAGTAAGCGAATTCAGATGTAAATTCGTAATACTGTGAAGTCACAGGATTAGTTGTTGATGAACTTCTCCTCATTGTTCCAGCTGTACAGCTCACGGATGGAAGCACCAACTGTCTCAGACGGATGCTCTGCAGCTCTCTTACGCAGTGCATTGAAATGTACTTTGCCGCTCTCATTGCTCATGTCAAGCAGGAAGTCTTTAGCGAAGGTACCATCCTGGATATCTGTCAGGATCTGCTTCATAGCTTTCTTTGTCTCAGCGGTAACGATCTTCGGTCCGGTAATGTAATCGCCGTACTCAGCAGTATTGGAGATGGAATATCTCATTCCTGCGAAACCACTCTGATAGATCAGGTCAACGATGAGTTTCATCTCATGGATACACTCAAAGTATGCATTTCTCGGATCATAACCAGCCTCTGTCAGAGTCTCGAAACCTGCCTGCATAAGTGCACAAACACCACCGCAGAGAACAGCCTGCTCACCGAAAAGGTCAGTTTCTGTCTCTGTTCGGAAAGTTGTCTCCAGAAGACCTGCTCTTGCGCCGCCGATACCAAGACCGTAAGCCATAGCCATCTCCTGTGCATGTCCTGTGTAATCCTGATATACAGCGATCAGACACGGTGTACCACGGCCGATCTGATACTCGGATCTTACGGTATGACCCGGAGCTTTCGGTGCGATCATGGTAACGTCAACGTACTTCGGCGGTGTAATAGTACCGAAATGAATGTTGAAACCATGAGCGAACATAAGCATGTTGCCCTCTTCCAGGTTCGGCTCGATATCGTTCTTGTAAAGCTTAGCCTGCAGCTCATCGTTGATCAGGATCATGATGATATCTGCTTTCTTAGCTGCTTCTGCTGCTGTATAAACGGTGAAGCCCTGCTCCTCAGCTCTCTTCCAGGATTTGCTTCCCTCATAGAGACCGATAATAACATTGCATCCGGACTCTTTCAGGTTCAGTGCATGTGCATGTCCCTGGCTGCCGTATCCGATAATTGCGATTGTTTTGCCCTCGAGCAGAGAAAGGTTGCAGTCTTCCTGATAATAAATTTTAGCTGCCATAATAATAGTTCCTCCATTCAAAAATTACTAATCTTGCATGCAGATCTTGCTGATCTGTGTATATGTTAAAGAGTAAAATACCTCTTTAGCTGCTTTATTACTTGTAATCAAACCAGTGTTTTTAGAAATTCACGATTCCATGAATCAGTCGTCAAACCATACAACATCGTCGGATCCACGGGACAAGCCGGTGATTCCGGTTCTTGCAAGCTCCAAAACCTGATGCCCTTCCAGAAGGTTCAGAAAAGCTTCCAGCTTGCTCTGGTTGCCGATCAGCTCAATGATCAGAGATTCCATTCCTACGTCAATGATATTCGCACGGAAAATGTTGGCGAGATTGATGATATCCTGACGGCTCTCAACACTGCAGGCTACCTTAACAAGTGCCAGCTCACGGCTTACGCTGGAATCCGGCTCAAGGACTTTGATATCCCTTACATCTACCTGCTTGGCAAGCTGTTTGGTGATCTGATCAAGAATCTGATCATCACCGGTAGCAACTACCGTAATGCGGGTAAAACGCGGATCCATGGTTGTGCCTGCTGTGATACTGTCAATGTTGTATCCCCGGCGGCTGAAGAGACCGGCTACACGTGAAAGAACACCTGACGTGTTATCTACTAAAATAGAAAAAATTCTGCGTTTCATATGATTTTCCCTTCAAAGATACGATGTTTCATATTCTACACTGTAAAATTTCGTTTGTCAACATGATGAAAATCTTTCAACATCCCGAATCATTCTTCAACGATTTTTTCCGCAGGAATAAAGATCCGCTTGTCCTCCGGCTCCGCTTTGACGGCCGCCTGCTCGGTGCAGTAGGAACAGAAATACTGCTGGGCAGAGATCCGCTCTTCTTCATTCCGGTTCTTCTTATAGGATCCGTCTGCGGTCAGAACACTGGCTTTTGTATTATCCTTCAGCTGGATATCCAGGATACGAATTGCCTCCCGTTTACACTTCTCATCTTCCAGCGGGAATACGATCTCAATACGCTTATCGAGATTACGCGGCATCCAGTCCGCACTTCCCATAAATACTTCCTCTGCTCCGCCGCTGTAAAAATAGAAAATACGGGCATGCTCCAGGAAATTGCCGACGATCGATCGAACAGTGATGTTTTCACTGACACCCGGGATACCGGTCTTCAGGCAGCAGATGCCTCGAACGATCAGATCGATCTTAACACCGGCTGCAGACGCCTTATACAAAGCCTTGATGATCTCCTTATCACAAAGAGAATTCATCTTGGCAGCAATATGCGCCTTCTGTCCTTCTCTGGCATGCTTCTCTTCCATCCGGATCATATGCAGGAAACGGTCGCGCATCCAGATCGGTGCAACCAGCAGGCTGTTCCAGCGATCCGGCTCGGAATATCCGGAAATCATATTGAATACTGCTGTGGCATCCTCACCGATTCGCTCGTCACAGGTCAGAATACCGCAGTCGGTATACAGCTTTGCGGTTGAATCATTGTAGTTGCCGGTACCCAGATGCACATATCTGCGAATACCGTCCTCTTCTCTTCTCACGATCAAAGTGATCTTACTGTGTGTTTTCAGACCTACCAGACCATAGATAACATGACAGCCGGCTTTCTCCAGTTTCTGTGCCCAGACAATATTGTTTTCCTCATCAAAACGAGCCTTCAGCTCTACAAGAGCCGTAACCTGTTTGCCGTTTTCGGCAGCCTGCGCAAGAGCAGCAACGATCGGACTGTTGCCGCTGACACGATACAACGTCTGCTTGATCGCGAGCACATCCGGATCTTTAGCCGCCTGGCGGATAAAATCCACCACCGGCTGGAAGCTCATGTAGGGATGATGCAAAAAGATATCTCCCTTTCGGATATTAGTAAAAATATCATCCTCGTTCTGCAGTTCCGGAATCGGTGCCGGCTTGTAGGAAGGCTCTTTATACCTGTCAAAACCGGGCAGACCGTATAGTTTCATCAGGAAGGTCAGATCTACCGGACCTGGTATATAGAAGATATCCTCTTCCCGTACACCGAATTCATCTTTGAGGACCGCAAGCAGCTGCGGCTCAACACCCTCTTCGATCTCCAGACGAATGACCTCGCCCCACTGACGCTTTTTCAGAGATTTACGAATCTCCTGCAGCAGATCCGCTGCTTCATCTTCATCAATACCAAGTTCGGCATTGCGCATGATTCGATAGGGATGTGCGCAGATCACATCATAACCGAGAAACAGCTTGCTTATATTTCGTTCGATAATTTCATCCAGAAGAATGACCGTGCGCATGTTTTCCGTATCATCCGGAAGTTCAATATACCGGGGAAGAACGGACGGAACCTGTACGGTAGCAAAAAGCACCTTTGCACCTTTATCTCCCTGCTTGCGGATCAATGCTCCGATATTCAGTGATTTATTGCGGATCAGCGGAAACGGTCTGGAGGAATCGGTAGCCATCGGCGTAAGAACCGGATAGATATTGGCTTCAAAATACTCATCCACGTAGGCAGCCTGTGCAGCAGACAGAGGCTCCTTTCCGTCCAGCAGCTTCAATCCCGCCTCTTCCAGGGCAGGAAGCAGTTTCTCATTGTATGTCTGATACTGATCGGCTACCAGTGTATGGTTGGCTGCCGAAATTTTCGCCAGCTGCATCTTCGGAGTCAGTCCTGCAATATCCGGTTTTTCGTAGCCGGTATGAACCATATCCTTCAGTGATGCCACACGTACCATATAAAATTCATCCAGATTCGAGGATGTGATACTCAGGAATTTCAGCCGTTCAAACAACGGAATCGTATCATCCTTTGCTTCATCCAGAATCCGTTTATCAAATTTGATCCAGGACAGTTCCCGGTTATAGAAATATTCCGGACGTCCGTACTCTATTTTTTCTTCTTTCATTTGTATATGCTCCCCCTGCTATCAAACGATCCTTCTTGTCTTAATTACCGGAAGGATCCCGTATACTTCACCGAAATTCTTTATTTCGCCTTTCAGCATTCCCATCTCCAATGCATAATCCTGGGCAACATCCAGGTGAAGAACCAGTTTTTCACCTTTCAGATCAGCTTTGATCGACTTCACTTTCTGCAGATGACTGCGATCCAGTGCATTGACCAGCCGAATGATCGCATTCATCTCCGCTATAACGATATAATCTTCCATATTGATATCATTCTCAAAGACCAGTTCTTCATATGTCGGAAAATGTACGGTCGTATATCGAAGAGCCAGTGCGATCAGGGACTGCTCCTTATGGGACAGACCGATGATCTCATTCGCCATAACGATATGATAGGAACATTCACTGATATAGTTGTAACTGATATATTTACCGACATCATGGAGAATCAGACCAACGCGAAGCATCAGCCGGCCTCTGGATGTCATTCCGTGCAGGCTCTCCAGGGAATCAAAAATTGCCGTTGCCATCATATCCAGATTTTCGGTATGCGTTTTAGAAGCGGCATACCGTTTGGAAAGCTGACGTGCACAGGACAGAATATCATCTTCAAAATTGTGCTTTACCTTAAGAAGTCCCTGATTCTCGGCAAATTCATAAGCAAGACCACGGGACAGATGCGTACCCGGCGTCCAGATCATCTGCGCACCGGTCATCTCTACCAGACTGTAGTAAAGAATTGCCGAGGGGCGAAGAAGGGAGGCATATTCCATAGGAATATTGTTCTGCATAGCCAGTTCCGATACACTTTTTCCGGTGATCTTCCGATACCACTTGTCAAAATCCGCACGGCTCAGCACGCGCGTGGAACGGTCCCGATGTTTCGGATCGTTGAAGATCATTTCCGTGATAAAATCACCATTCAGAATAATATTTTCGATCTTCCTGTCCTTGATATACATCTTCCGGAAGCTCTCAATATCAAAGCTGATCAGCTGGCTTACAAGCTCATCGAAATTACTGCTCTTTGCACTGGCTTCCTGCAGCAGTTCACGAAGACGCAGATTGCCGATTTTGATATTCTGCGTTGTGATCAGCCGGGATTTGTCAAACAGCGAGACCTGTACCGAACCGCCGTCCAGATCGATAATTGCCGTACCGTTTTTGATCATTTCCTCAAAACGACCTTCTACCGATGCCATGGCCTTGTAATTCAGAAACCGCTGCTCTGCATTGCTTAATACGCGGATATCCATACCTGTCATCTGTTTCAGACGGCCCAGTACAAAGGGTGAATTTGTCGCTTCACGGATGGCACTGGTAGCGATCACACGAAGGTCATCAACATGATAACTCTTTACGATCTTATTGAAATCGATCAGCACATTTCCGATCTCGTTTACCATTTCCATATGGATCACTCCCTCAGAGAAAGACCCCTTGCCGATCTCCAGCCGGCGGAGAATCTTGTCGATGCAGTGAATTCCATTTTTTCTTGATACCTCAAAGATCTCAAGAGATATATCGTAGCTGCCGATATCGATCGCAGCAAAACAGGTAACAGCCATACCCCATCCCTCCCTGGATAGAAACTTCAGATTTCTTCTTATGCTGCAGGAAGCCTGTCAGCCGCCTGCAATATCCCGGACAGACCCGTTCACGGATCTGCTGATAGTATTTATAAGTATCAGTAATTGCCAAGCAGTTTAAATTCGCCGGCCTCCGCTTCAATACCGCGAAGTGCATTTTTCACCGCCGGTTCACTGAGATTTCCTTCGAAATCAATAAAGAAACGATATTCAAAGGGTTTATCCGGAATCGGACGGGATTCGATCTTGAACATATTCAGACCATTATAAATGAAATGCGACAGCATTCCGTACAGAGAACCGCAGGAGTGAGGAAGACCGAAACAGATGCTGATCTTCTGCGCATCCTTTACGAAAGCTCTGTTATGTGAAATGATAATGAATCTGGTACTGTTCTTTTCCTTGGACATATCGGAATCCTTCAGAATATCCAGTCCGTAATATTCCGCTGCGGATCTGCTTCCGATCGCCGCCTGATTCTTTCTGCCGTCACGAGCCACCTTTTCGGCAGCCATTGCCGTATTCAGGAATTCCACCTGCTTCCATTCCGGATGTGTCCCAAGGAAATCCCTGCACTGGGCAAGTGCCTGCGGATGCGAATACACAACAGAAATATCCTCCGGTCTGGTGCCAGGCAGTGCCATCAGTGTGTGATCGATCTTGATGATCTGTTCACCGACAATATAATTGTTATACTGCAGAAGCAGATCGTACATATCCGATACGATACCGGCCGTCGAATTCTCGATCGGAAGAACAGCAAAATCCGCTTCCCCGTTGGATACCTGCTCCATCGCTTCCTTCCATGTATTTACATGCGTCGGTTCGATCGTATCATCAAAGAATGTCTGCATGGCCTGGAAACTGTAGGCTCCGATCACTCCCTGAAAAACAACCTTCGCGTTATGGAAATACAGCTTATCCATACGGATATAATCGACCGGAAGCCGGATTCCATTCTCCGTTAGCAGCTGGTACTGGCGTTTTCTGCTGACGGCCATCAACTGCTGAAAAAGTTCTTCCACGCCGCGCTTATTGAATTCCCCATGCGCGAGTTCTTTTACTTTCTCGATCTTCTGATTCTCCCGCTGCTGGTCAAAAACCGCCTTTCCGCTTTTGATCTTGTAATCCGCAACACTTTCGGCAAGCTTCATACGGTGTTCAAAAAGTTCCACGATCTTCGCATCGGCTTCGTCAATCTGTAATCTGTATTTCTCAAGGTCTGTCATTTCTTTCCTCACTTACTGCTTTGTGCATACATTCCCCTCTACGGCATCTGCAATCACTTCTTCAGATCCGCATAGAAAGACATGCATGCACATAATTTTCAATTATTGCTGTACTTCTTCATTTTTCATTCATCTCTCACGGCTGCAGCCAGACCATACATGGCTGCAGCCGCAAAAAACGATTTCATCCGTCAGGCTGCCGGTTTTTCCAGCCAGCTGTCCGGATCGACCATATAGTCTCTGCATTCTTCCAGCGGAATCTCACACATGAACTCACCTGCCATGTACGGTCCCAGCACATATGGCGAAAAAGCCACATGCAGTGTATCATAGTCCGGCAGCCAGTACATTTCGGAATCTTTTTCCATATACTCCCGGATCGTATCTTTCATATTCGTGGAATTAAATGCACTCGCCGGATAATTATCCAGCAGTTTTCTTTCAATCATTGACGCAACGGCATCCACATTCGTAAACACATCATTTGGTGTCAGCTTCTTACCGCTCTGCACATCATAGATCGCACCATTAACAAAGGAATTCGGATGTGCACCGCCCTGATAGGTACTGCTGAGATAGGCCATCACCAGGTAACGAGTGTCAAATCGTTTGATATCGATCGTAGATTCATAAGAAACATAGGCTCTTGTCGGTCCGCTGATTCCCATGCCGGAACAGTCAGATACCCATTGATCCAGTGTTGCCTGTCTGTCATTTCTAACCTGTTCCAACGCTGCAGAAAGATCCGGAAAAGAGGATGGATCGTTTAAGACCAGACATTCCAGCTTTCCTCCCCAGTTTGAATCCTCCAGAGTTACAATGGAATACTCCGATGCCTGAATCGTGCGATAGGATGCCGACGGATCCTCAGTCGGTTCTGCAGGTTCAGCATCTTCTGCAGCTTCAGCAGATTCCTGTGGATCGGAAGCCGCTTCTACCGTCTCACTCTTCCCATTCAATACATTCATCTGACTGCTGATATAGGCATTCTTATCCTCCACATCGGCATTCAGATCATTATCCTCAGCGAAGCTGTAAGCCTCCAGTGCCTTCTTATATACTTCCATGGCAGCTTCTGTCTTATCCATAGAACCGTAAACTTCTGCTTGCAGTATATATACGTCACCCAGATGGATATAGGCATCTGCATCATCCGGAGTCAGGATCGTTACATTCTCAAATGCAGCAATTGAGCGGTCATATGCCTTTAAGATCTTCTTCTCTTCATTACGTTCATAGTGCTGTGCCTGTTTCAGATAGGCAGTACCCAAACCTTCATATGCTTTTGAAGAATTCGAATCGATCTCAATGGCAGCCTCATATGCCAGAATTGCCTGGTCATATTCTTTTGCCTCCAGATAGCGATGACCGGCTGCGATCTCCCGCTGCAGTTTCTGAGACGGTACCTGACGGAAAACAAATAATCCGGCGCAAATAATGATCAGAAGAAGCAGCACGCAGATCACTGCTGCATTTTTTTTGTTTTTCACTCCACTATGTCTCCTTAGCCTCTATTTTTCTACTTACTTATGCAGACTGTTTATTCTCTTACCGACCAGTCATTGATATTGATATAGATCCTCGTCTCTCTTATGTTATTCCGCGTAGGAATTGAAACATCGGCAAAGATCTCGTTTCCGGAGATGCCCTTGATCTGCATCCACATATAATCCGGTGCCAGATCTCCGGTGATCTGTTCGATCACACCGCCGGAGCTGATAACAGCTACCTTAATAGTAAAATAACTGCCGACATATATTTTTCCATCATTGCCCAGAACAGCTGTAAGGGCTCCTCCCATCTTAGGAGTACAGCGCCATTTTTCACGGCCGTCTGCTGCACGAACGGCAACGATATCATCATTATCATAATAATAATAGGTATCTCCGGAATACAGAAGCTCACCGGTACGATGCAGCTGTGTGGCACCATACGTACCGCTCTGCAGGGTCCAGATCTGCTTTCCGTTATTGTCGTATGCAGTTGCCTTTCCGGTTTCTTTGCTGCGATTATACGACCAGGTCCATACGATCTTTGCAGGCAGAACTTTGGCGGGAGCCGGCTTCCCGGTTTTGGAGGCATACCAGCCGATGCCCTCGTTTTTCCATCCGTTTCTGCAGAGATAATTCTGTTCTTCCTTACTGGTAGTGTAGTTATGCGTTCCTACAGATGCGTTCGGATTATAGGCCCGGTACAGCGGAACCCTTTTTGCCGTATCGGAATACCAGCCGATGCCTTCATTCTTCCAGCCGATTCGTACAAGATTGTCTCTTTCCGCTTTATTTAACGTGTAATGGTGATCGCCGGCATTGGGATTGTACAGCCGGTAAACCGGTGCTTTTTTATTTCCGGAGGGAGCGACCCAGCCGATTCCCTCATAGTCCCAGCCGATGCTGCTCAGATAATTCCTCTCTGCTGTTTTGGCAGTATAGAAGTGTTCGCCGGAATTCGGATTATACATACGGTACATATTCTGTTCAGCAGCCCCCGTAAGTTCCTCTTCCGTTTCATCACTTTCCTCAAGCTCAGCGATACCGTCTTCATTTTCATCTGGAATCGTTTCTTCCTCTGTCTGTAAAATGCTTTCATCGGCATCCACAGATTCCTCTTCCATTTCCAGAGTCTCAAATCCTTCATCCGTTGTTTGCGCAGAAACCGGAATGGCTGCGGCCAGCATTCCACAGATCAAAAATGCGGTAATCAGTCTCTTTTTCATTTTGTTTTATTCCTTTCGAAACAGAATACGTTTTATAGTGTGATGCACTTTGCGGGATCATGTACTGGTGTATTACTTTTTCGGTTTTTCCATCCACTTATCCGGTTCCTTCAGCAGATATCTGTAATCCGACATGGAAATCTCACATTCCATATATCCCTGTCCGTAGGAAGCGACAACATATGGAGAAATGGCTACATATATTTTGTCATAATCAGGCATACAGTACATGTTTGAATCGGATTCCAGCGAACTTTTGATCGCACCTTTTACATCCGAAACAATGAAAGCATTACTTCCGTATTTTGCACGCAGTTTACTTTCGATCACGGATGCCACAGAATCCAGATTCGTATAAAGATCGGACGGCTTCAGGACTTTTCCCGTCTGCACATCATAGACTTTGCCGTATGCGAAGGATGACTCATGAACTCCCTTTCCGTTAAAATAGGATACCTTATATGTCATTACCAGATAGCGGGTATCAAATCTTCTGATCGTAACATCTGCTTTATATTCAATATATTCTCTAAAATCCGAATCCACAGCAATATCCGATAGAAATTCATTTGCCGCACTTTCTCTGTTCTGGTGCCATTCTTCCAATGCAGCTGCCAGTTTGGGAAATGCCTTAGGGTTATTCAGCATCGGATATTCCAGATGAACACCCCATGTACTGTTTTCTATCGTTTTGATCGAGTATTCCGACTGTTTGATACGACGATATTCCGTTTTGACCGGAGTGCCTGCTTTCACGCCATACCAGCCGATGCCTTCGTTTTTCCAGCCGTTCCTGCACAGATAATTCTGTTCATCCCTGCTGGTTGTGTAGTTATGCGTTCCAACAGATGCATTCGGATTATAAGCCCGATACAGCGGAACCCTTTTCGCCGTATCCGAATACCAGCCGATGCCTTCATTCTTCCAGCCGATTCGGATCAGATAATCTCTTTCTGCTTTTTTTACCGTGTAATGATGATCACCGGCATGGGGATTGTAAAGCCGGTAGACCGGAGCCTTTTTGTTGTTGGCAGGTGCGACCCAGCCGATTCCCTCATAATTCCATCCAATACGGTTCAGATAGTTTCTCTCAGATACCTTGGCCGTATAGAAATGTTCACCGGAATTCGGATTGTAGAGACGATACATGTTCTGCACCGCAGCCCCGAGAAGCTCTTCCTCATCCGTTTCTTCTTCCCAGTCAGAAAGAGCATTCTCACTATCCGCGAGTACAAGTTCTTCCTCAGCTGCAAGATCATTCTCACCATCCGCAGGATCAGACACTTCATCAACAGAATCAGATACTGCGTCTTTTGTTTCCGGATCTGTTTCCTTCTCGGCAGCTGTTTCTGTCTGCAGCTCCTCATTTACCGAGGATTCTGCCTGTATATCTTCAGAAGAGTCTGTCAGAAATTCTACTGAGGAATCCTCTGCCGTTTCTGCGGAAACCGGTATTGCGGATAGCGCCATGACACTGATCAAAAACAGTGTAAGAAGTTTCTTTTTCATTTTCCCCCTCCTTTTCCTGACTCAGGAATATTTCTAATGCATAAAACTGATAGATTCCCTTTTGGCCTCGATCATGATAAGGAAATATACCGGTAATTATTCCGATATACTTTGCAGATAAGTAACAAACTGCTGTGCGGTACGTCCGGAGATTCCTCCATGACTGAGTTCCCACTTATTGGCACCCGCACGCAGTTCTTCATCACTGAGATCCAGACCTGCTTTTCTTGCCAGTCCCTGTACGATCTTGAAATAATCCATCTGACTCGGTTTCGAGAAACTGATCGTAACGCCGAAACGATGTACCAGAGAAAGTTTTTCTTCGATGGTATCGGAACGATGCATGCCGTTGCTGGTCTCCATGTCATCCCGATCGCTCCAGTTCTCCTTGATCAGATGTCTGCGGTTGGACGTAGCGTAGATCAGAACATTTTCAGGCTTTGTCTCCACGCCGCCTTCGATGACAGCTTTCAGGAATTTGTACTCGATCTCAAACTCCTCAAAAGAGAGGTCGTCCATATAGATAATGAACTTGTAATTACGATTTTTGATCTGCGCGATCACATTGGAGAGATCTTTAAACTGATGTTTGTAGATCTCGATCATTCGCAGACCCTGGGGATAAAACTCATTTACAATTGCCTTGATGCAGGTGGATTTGCCTGTTCCGGAATCACCAAAAAGCAGACAGTTATTGGCTTTTCTGCCTTCCACAAATGCCTGGGTGTTTTCCACCAGCTTCTTTTTCTGGATCTCATATCCGATCAGATCGTCCAGCATGACCTTTTCCATGTTGTTGATGGCCTGGAAGCTGACTTTTCCTGTGTTGTCATACCCGCCGATACGGAAGGCCTTGTTCAGACCGAACATACCTACTCCGTAATCTTTGTAAAATCCGGTGACTGCATCAAAAAAAGCATCTTCATCTGCCGCCTGCTCCAGCTGCTCGCTGAGACCGCGTACTTTTTCACTGACATTTTTATTGTACATCAGCTCCGGCTTCACAATAGCTTTGTAATTCAGCAGATGGGAGAAGCAGTCAATGCCCAGTTCCTCTTCCAGCCATGTAAAATCATAATCAAACAAAGCCTTATATGCCTTGAAATCACTTTTGGCAAAATAGTTGACACTTCCGTCTCCCGCTCCCACCTTCTCACTGGTAAGAGAAAAGGAATTTTCATCGGTGATCAGTCGAAATGTCAGATAGTTATGCCATAAATTTTTGTCAAAGGCATAATCGGTAGAAAGATTCAATATACGTTTCACCTGACGATAGCATCTGGCTATCAGTTCGTCTTTTGTCTGTGTATGATTTGTTGCATGCTTACAGATGTCTCCCATCTGGGCCAGAATGCAGTCTTCCGGCAGACTTCCGTAAATCAGCAGCTTTGATATGATATGATCCATGTTACCTTCTTTCCTGTTTCCGCTGCAGCAGACACTGCTTATCCTGTATGAATAAGCAGTGCAAGGGCGAAACACATGTTATTTGTTTCTATGTCCGTGATATTTCTCTTCACAGTATCTGCATCGATAGATCGCATGCTCCTTGTCGGTCAGAGTAAAGATCTGATCCAGCTCCTGTTCGATAGAAGTGATGCATCTTGGATTTTTACACTTGATAACATTTACGATCTGTTTCGGAAGCTCCAGTTTTTTCTTTCCGACGATCTCACCATGTTCAATAATATTGACGGTAATATTCGGGTCAATAAAGCCAACGATAGACAGATCCAGTTCATCGACCGGACATTCTACTTTGATAATGTCCTTTTTACCCATTTTGTTGGATTTGGCATTTTTGATGATTGCCACGCAGCAGTCCAGTTTATCCAGCTTCAGATCATGATAGATCGTCATTGCCTTGCCTGCACGAATATGATCCAGTACAAATCCCTGTTCGATTGATCCTACGTTTAACATTTATTCTACCTCCAGTTCCAGAAGAGTGAAAATCAGTGCCATTCGCATATACATTCCCCAATATACCTGTTTGAAATAGGCAGCTCTCGGGTCCTTATCCACTTCAACAGAGATCTCATTTACACGTGGAAGCGGATGCAGAACATACATATCCTCTTTTGCAAGCTTCATTTTTTCCTTGTCAAGAATATAGAAATCCTTCATACGGATGTAGTCTTCCTCGTTGAAGAAACGTTCCTTCTGCACACGGGTCATATACAGGATATCCAGTTCCGGAAGTGCTTCTTCCAAACGGATCTTCTCAACGTATTCAATATTATTCGCATTCAGCACATTCTCTTTCACATAGGACGGAAGCTGCAGTTCCTCCGGGGAGATCAGCACAAAACGAACACCGGTATAGCGAACAAGTGCACTGATCAGAGAATGTACGGTACGGCCGAATTTCAGGTCTCCGCAGATACCTACGGTGAGATTATTCAGTCTGCCTTTATACTTGCGGATCGTGCAGAGATCGGCCAGTGTCTGGGTCGGATGCTGATGTCCGCCGTCACCGCCGTTGATTACCGGGATCTCAGAATTGATCGATGCCACATAAGCAGCGCCCTCCTTCGGATGTCTCATAGCCGCAATATCCGCAAAGCAGCTGAGCACACGGATCGTATCCGCAACACTTTCTCCCTTTGTTGCGGAACTGCTGTCGCTGGAATGGAATCCGATGACCTGTCCGCCAAGATTCAGCATTGCACTTTCAAAGCTCAGACGGGTTCTGGTACTGGGCTCATAGAAAAGAGCAGCCAGTTTCATACCGTCACATACATGTGCGTATTTCTCTGGATTCGCCTCCATATCCTCGGCGAGATCCATCATCTGATCGAGTTCCTCGACCGTAAGATCCAAAGGTGAAATTACATGTCTCAAATTTTTCAGTTGTCTGTGCATTTTTCTACCTCCTAAACTGCATTGTCACCAGAGACGATTTTTCCTTTTGAAAAATCGTAAAAACAGCCTGCCGGGCAGGCACTACTATGCGCGAAAATACCCGGGAACAATATATCCCCGGGTAATCAGATCATTTCCATTTCGAATCATCAATTTCCTCCGCGGTCGTATCGATAATCTCCTTTCCATCCGCATCATAATGCGGACGGCCGGTCAGATCGTCATACATGCGGTCAGCCATCTCATCCAGACTCTCACGATTTTTAAAACCATAAACAAGTGCACGGATATCATAAATAAGTCCCCATAAGGAAACGAAAACCAAAGCCACGCCGGCCATACGCATCATGGCAGCCTGACTGGAAAACGGTGCAAAAACAAAAGCTGCTGCAAATACCAGGGAAAGAATACCCCCCAGCAGGCAGCCGATCCACTTGGGATCATTGACACTTTTCTGCAGATTCACATAAGAAAGACGCTGGATACCGGAAATCGCAAAAATAACAGCAAGCACATAACCGGCAAACATAGGAACGATCTCCGGGTGTGTAATAACAGCAATTCCAAGACTCAGCATGACTATGGAAAAGATGCCTCGAAACACATTGAATACACCGAGTGAAGAAGCATATGCCGTTGTAAGACACAAAACCGCATTATACGCTCCCATACATACGAGACCGATACCGATTACGCGTCCGACGATCAGAAGAGAATCGGCAGGACGTATAACCAGAAAAACTCCGAGAACAAGTACCAGCAGCGAACAGATCAATGCAGCAATACGAAATTTACGATTGGCTTTATGTAAACGCTCTCTCAGACTGTCTTCGGTATACATACCAGTCAGTCCACCTCCCACTTTTTCAGCTGTTCCCAGACAGCCGAAACAGGCAGTCCGACAACATTATAATAATCTCCGTTGATTTTCTCGATATGTCTGGAAAAGATTCCCTGAATACCGTATGCCCCTGCCTTATCCATAGGTTCACCGGTCGCTATGTAATCCCGGATCTCCCGATCAGAAAGCGGATATACATACACATCGGTGCATACATGAAATGTAATCTTCTCCTGCCCATGTGCGCTGTCTTTTCGGATCATGGTAACCCCGGTATACACCTGATGCATACGCCCTGCCAGTTTTTTCAGCATATGAAAGGCATCCTCTTCATCTGACGGCTTGCCAAGGATCTCCTGATCCAGAACAACAACCGTATCGGATCCAAGAAAGATTCTGCCCCCTTCAGCTGCAGCAGCATCAGCTGCCACACTTTCGCATTTCTGAGCTGAAAGCTCTTCAACGACTTTTGCAGGTTCCGTCTCGGTTATTACTTCTTCAATATTACTGGGAATGACCTCCACTTCGAGCCCCGTCTGCTGCAGAAGCTGCAGTCTTCGGGGAGACTGTGAGGCCAGAATGATTTTTTTCATAGTATATGTTCCAATTATCAGATAATATAGGTAATTTGTAAGCAGAGCGATAAGCCGGGTTATGTCGTGTGTGATCATCTATCTGTGTCCCTTCGTTGCCGAAGGGCTCAAGCGACCTACCTGAAAACGTGACGGGCAGCCACATGGTTTTGCTATTCGGTCTTGCTTCGGATGGGGTTTACATGGCACGTACCCGTCACCGGGACGTCGGTAGTCTCTTACACTGCCTTTCCACCCTTACCTGTCAAAAACAGGCGGTATATCTCTGTTGCACTGTCCCTGGAGTCACCTCCGCCGGACGTTATCCGGCATCCTGCCCTGCGAAGCCCGGACTTTCCTCAGCCGGCCCCTTTCGGTCCTGCCGGCCGCGATCACATACTCTACTTACAAATCTGCAGTATTATATCATATCTGCTGTTCCTGTGTCAAAAGCCGGAATTCTGCCGATACGATTCTGTTACGGTATATCCGTATCCCCCTTATAACGTTCACGATCCGTTTATACAGATGTGAAAGGCTGCACGATTCTTGCACCCTTGCACTCACATTCCGGGAACAGCTTCTTTAACTTCTTTTTCATATATTCGATAAAGACATATTCGGTGCCGTAATGACCGGCATCGATAATATACAGCCCCTGGGCCAGTGCATCGATGGCCGTATGATAATCGATATCTCCTGTCACCAGAACTTCTGCTCCTTCTTCGATTGCACTGCTCACCACACTTTTTCCGGAACCGCCGCAGACTGCCACACGGCTGACCAGAGGCACATCATCCGGGTTTTTCAAGGATTCCTGTTCATCATCCAGTCCATAGCAGCGTACCTCCGGAACATCCAGCCGTTTGCGAACATATGCCGCACAGCCGGCAAGTGTCATCGGTTCCGGAAGATCTCCGATACGTCCAAGACCTTCTTCGATTCCGTCCGTATCCATAGTAACTTCCAGAACGCGGCAGTTCTCCAGGCGGAGCTGTTTTTCATTTAATGCAGCCATACCCAGCACATCAAAATTGGTGTGCATGGCATACAGAGAGATCTCATTCTCGATCAGTGTCAGAATTCTTCTTCCGATAAACGTATCTTCGTTGATCTGCTTGATACTGCGGAAGATCAGCGGATGATGCGTGATCATGAGATCGGCATGGTATTCCAATGCCTGACGAATAGTATCTTCCGTGGCATCCAAAGCAACAAAGATTCGTCTAACCTCTTTGTTCCTTCTGCCTACCAGTAATCCCGGATTGTCCCATTCTTCCGCACACCCAAGCGGATACTCCTCTTCCAGTCTGCTGATAATTTCTTCACATCTCATACGAAATACCTCCTTGCTTCCCGAATTCTGAGTTTTTCGGCTTCAATTTCCAGAAGTCTTTCTTTTGCATGCGCTGTATCTTTGCTTTTCAGCTGTGCTTCAATTCCATGAATGATCTCCGAACGTCGATCCAGATACCGGAGAAGTACCGGATGACGCATCTCCAGAATACAGGGTCCGTAAGCCAGAACCAGCTGTACAGCCATATCTTTTTCAAAAGGAATCGACAGCGTATATGCTGCAGGATCTGCAGCTGCAGGTTCTCCGGGCCGTGCATGGATGATCGGATAGAATTTCCGTTCCTCCGTTACCATATCCTCGCGGTCAATGACAAATCCGTGATCAGCCAGAAAACGACGCACCTCTTCATACTCAGACTGCGGCTCCAGAATCAGTTCCTGAATCCCCTCCAGTACAGGAAGTCCGGCCTGCAGGATACGGCGCATCAGAATACCGCCCATTCCAGCCAGAATCACACAATCAGCTTCTCCCTGTTTCAGCTTTGCCAGACCGTCCGACAGACGTGTTTCGATCCGCTCATCCAGACCATGCAGCCGTATATTTTCCTGTGCCGTTGAAAGCGGTCCTTTTGCAACATCCATAGCTATCGCATGAACAGCGATTTTCTCCTCGATCAGCGCAATGGATAAATATCCATGGTCACACCCTACATCAGCGATCCGACTTCCCGGTGTGACCATATCAAAAATTTTTCTTAATCGTTCCGAAAGATTCATATTAATCCAGATAATCCTTCAGTTTTCTGCTGCGGCTCGGATGACGCAGTTTACGAAGAGCCTTGGCTTCGATCTGACGGATACGCTCCCGGGTAACATTGAATTCTTTACCAACTTCTTCCAGTGTTCTTGCACGACCGTCATCCAGACCGAAACGAAGACGAAGAACTTTCTGCTCACGCTCGGTCAGTGTTCCGAGAACTTCCTCCAGCTGCTCCTTCAGCATGGTAAATGCAGCAGCTTCAGCCGGTACCGGAACGTTCTCATCCTGAATGAAATCTCCAAGGTGGCTGTCTTCCTCTTCACCGATCGGAGTTTCCAGCGATACCGGTTCCTGGGAGATTTTCAGAATCTCACGAACACGTTCTACGGACATGTTCATTTCCGCACCAATCTCTTCCGGGGTTGGTTCACGTCCAAGTTCCTGCAGCAGCTGGCGGGATACACGAATCAGCTTATTGATCGTTTCAACCATATGAACCGGAATTCGAATGGTTCTGGCCTGATCGGCAATTGCACGGGTAATAGCCTGACGGATCCACCAGGTTGCATAGGTAGAGAACTTATAGCCTTTGCGGTAATCAAATTTCTCTACGGCTTTGATAAGACCCAGGTTTCCTTCCTGAATCAGATCCAGGAAAAGCATGCCTCGTCCAACGTAACGCTTCGCGATGGATACAACCAGTCGGAGGTTGGCTTCTGCCAGTCTCTTTTTGGCTCTCTCATCGCCTTCTTCCATTCTCTTCGCAAGCTCGATCTCTTCATCAGCAGTCAGAAGCGGTACCTTACCGATTTCCTTGAGGTACATACGAACCGGATCCTCGATGCTGACACCTTCGGGAATCGTAAGATCAATGTTTTCAACCTCTTTTTCGTCCTCCTCATCACCCAGCTCATCCTGCATCAGCAGAACCCCATCATCCGGTTCTTCAGAATCGCCGGTGATCCGAAGTACATCGATGTCATGTTTTTCCAGATAAACAACTACATTCTTGAGCTGCTCCTCGGTCAGACCCATATCTTTGAAATGCTCCTGAATCTCGGAATACTCCAGTGCATTTTTCTTTTTGGCGGCAATCTCAATCAGATTCTTTGTTTTCTCCAGTAGTTTTTTGTTATCTGCTTCCATTCAAATCTCCTTTTATAGATATATAGTATATGATAACCGGAAAACGGCATTTCTCTTTGTTGTACTGCTCACAATGCACAATACCAACGCAGGCACGCTCCCGCTGCCTTCGGCACTCAGCGGTACTAAATTCGTGCTGCGCCAGTTGGCTTGCACTCATTAAGTACCGGCGGCCTCAGAGTACCTGCTTATGGTACTTGCACATTATTCGCAGCAAAATACAGTACAATACCGTTTTTCGGTTGCATCCTTTAGAACCGGAACAGGTCTTCGGGCAGGCCGGCGGCAATCAGCTGGTCCAGCTTACGCCGTTCGTCCATGACCGCCATAAATCCCTGCATATCCGTCAGATCCATTGTTTTAGATCGTGTATCCAGGCTTTTTCTCTTCATCTTGCAGTACACATCAAAAAAAGCTTTTCTCTTTTCTTCATCTCCATCCAGAAGAATATGTGTATTAAAAAGCGAAGCGGCTTCTGTCTGCGACTCTGAATCTTCAAAATGATTCAGTATAACCGCAGGACTGATCTTTCCTGTTTTTTCTGCCTGTACCCATGCAAGCTCTGCCACTTCACGATACATGGCATTCGTAAAATCCTCCGGTGAAAGCAGATCCTTCATGCGGGGAATCAGCTGCGGCCATTCCGTCAGCCAGGTGAGCATCAGTTTCTGCTCTTTATCTTTATTTTCTTCCTTGATCTGACTCCTGGAGAGCATCTTCTTAGGAACCGAGGCTTCGGTTCTGCCCACACCTCGAAGTGCCTCTTTATTGATCTGTCTTGTCAGAAGTTCTGAATCGATCCGATAGCGGGAAGCAACGGCTTCTACATAGCTGGTTCGTTCGATCTCATCCGGAAGTTCCAGCAGTTTTTTGCTTACCTCATGAAAAAATGCGGAACGTTCGCCCGGATCATTCATGTTATAGTCATTTTCCAGACTGCGAACCACAAACAGAAAACTGTTTTCAGCTTCTTCCAGTCTTTTTTCAAATGCCTCAGGTCCTTCGGTACGGATAAACTCGTCAGGATCCTTATGGGGCCGCAGGTTTACAACTTTCGTATTCAGCCCTGCCTCCCTCAGCATCGGTATGGCTCGAAGCGCAGCCTTCGTACCGGCGCCGTCCATATCATAGATGACCAGTACCTCTTTTGTAAAGCGGTTTAACAATGCACACTGCTGACTGGTAAGCGCTGTTCCCAGTGAGGCAACCGCATTTGTCCACCCTGCCTGATGCATGGCAATGACATCCATATACCCTTCACATATGATCAGATTCTTCCGTCTGCTTCTCCTGGCCACATTCAATCCATACAGATTCCGGCTTTTGTCAAAGATCTCGGTTTCCGGTGAGTTCAGATATTTGGGCTTTGCATCGCCCATAACCCGGCCGCCAAAACCAATGACACGGCTGTTGGCATCCATGATCGGAAACATAACACGATTCCAGAATTTATCGGTGAATCCTCTTTTTTCATCGTAAGAAAATAGTCCGGAATCTTTCATCAGCGCATCCGGATATCCCTGCTGTTTAAGGAACTTATACAGATCGCCGCTGTACTTGCCGGAATATCCCAATCCGAATCCCCGAATCGTCTCATCCGACAGGCCTCTTCCTTTCAGATAATTCATTCCGACTTCACCGCCCGGTGTCCGCAGTCTGCGAAAATAAAACTCAGCAGCCTTTTTATTGATCTCCAGCAGCCTTGACCGCCGGTCTGACCTCGCCTGTGCCTCCCGGGAAGTATCTTCCTCCGGAAGTTTTACACCTGCCCGATCCGCCAGAAAGCGAATGGATTCCTGAAAAGTATAATTCTCGTATTCCATCAAAAAAGTAAATACGTTGCCACCTTTTCCGCATCCGAAACAGTAAAACATCTGTTTGTCCGGACTCACCGAAAAGGACGGTGACTTCTCATTATGAAACGGACATAATCCAAAATAGGAACTGCCTTTTCGCTGCAGCCGGACGTATTGTGAAATCACATCCACGATATCATTTTTTTCCCGGACCTCTTCAATGACCTCGTCCGTATAACGCATGCTGCCTCCTTAATATATATCCCAGGATTTCGGTAAATAAATCTCCTGAAAAATACGTACACAATACTGATCGGTCATGCCCGATATATAATCGCACACAACTCTCTCGATTTCTTCTCCCGACTCGAGATGACGGGTATATTCCTTCGGTAAAAGACCGGGGTGAAGCAGATAGTAATCATACAGCTCTGTCAGCATTCGATTCACTCTCGGTTCTTCCGCTCTGGCAACCGGATTCGTATATACATCTGCAAACATCAGCTTCCGGAATAAAAGCATCGCTTCTTCGATATCCGGTGACATGCAGATATCATCCTGATCCATACTGCTGTTGATGATATCCAGAACCAGCGTATTCAGCCGTTCCCTGGACGTGTATCCCAGTACCATCCGCAGCGTGATCGGAATATCATCCTCACGAAGCATTCCTGCACGCATGGCATCATCCGTATCATGATGAATATAGGCGATCTTATCCGCAAGGCGTACAACTCTGCCCTCCAGTGTTCCCGGAATCGTCTCCATCTGGTGATTCAGAATACCATCCCGCACCTCTTCAGTAAGATTCAGGCCTTTCCCATCCTTTTCCAGGCGTTCCACTACCCGCAGACTCTGCTCATAATGCCGAAAGCCGCCCGGACAGATCGTATTGAGCGTGCGTTCTCCCGCATGTCCAAAAGGAGTATGTCCCAGATCATGTCCCAGCGCAATTGCCTCGATCAGATCCGTATTCAGACGCAATGCCCGCCCGATCGTTCTGGCGATCTGCGAAACCTCTAATGTATGCGTCATTCTCGTACGATAATGATCTCCCTGCGGAGACAAAAAGACCTGCGTCTTATCTTTCATTCGCCGAAATGACTTGCAATGAAGGATCCGATCCCGGTCCCTCATATACACCGTACGAACGTCATCCTCCTCATCCGGCCGCCCCCTACCCGCAGAATTGCAGCTGAAAGCAGCATACGGGCTCAGAATCTGCTTCTCATTTTCTTCGATACGTTCTCTAATCGTCATGAAAGGCTCCCTCCGGTCTCTAACAAAAACAACACAGCAGGAATCCGAAGCCTGATTCCAAAACAGGATAAAGCTTCTACTATTGTTTTACGTCATAGAAAAGGGATTTCCTTTTTTTATTTTTATTTTTTTTAATTTTTTCTTCAACTCAAAATAATTAGCATATAACAGATACATCCACCATAACAAGAACAATCACTAATCAATGCTGCCCTTAAATGATGCTGAAATCTTTTCACCGTACAATATCAGTCTCCTGATATAATAAAAATATCTGTGCGGGACAGAAAACAGGACAAGAGATCCTCATCTCTTGTCCTGTTTCTGTCCCTGCTCCTTTTCACAATGTAGTGGCAGCTGTTCAGGTTGTGCAAATGCCTGCAGCAGGTACTCTGAAGCCGCCGGCACTTAGTAAGCACGAGTGACAGCGAAGTGCGAACTTAGTGTCCGCTGCGTGCTGAAGGTAGCGGGAGCGTGCCTGCAAAGGTATTGCACAACCTGAGCAGCGTACACCCTCTCACACTCTATTACTTTAATTGAATTGATAAAAATGATGTATAAACCGATACAGCTCCTTCGTCACAAACCTTCCGCCTTTTCCCGGCAGCATGGTTGCCTGTCCGAAGATTCCTATCCGGAGCTTCCAATACAGCATCGGCCATTTCTTTTTCAGATACTGCCAGACTTCCTGACGAAGCGCCAGATTCTCATTGGTTCCGGATACAGCAGCAAGTACAGATGTAATTGCTGTAATAACCTCCAGATAATTGTACATATATTTGGCACAATTTTTATTGCGGTTGATGATCATACGATTCTTCTTATCTGTATAGTAATCGATCATGATCTTGTTGACTCTTGCCTGCTGATTCAGACGGGAGATCATAATATTCTGACTAACCGACTGATCTTCACGTCCAATGTAGTAATAATACAGAGATTCATCCAGATAATACATATTTTTCACATACGGAAGCGGATTGAACACATAGATATTATCTACATAGAAGGTATGCTCCGGCAGTTCCAGCTTGCATTCCCGCAGCATTTTGGTCCGGAAAATAACCGAATGCATAAGAATATAATGACCTTTGCGGATATGTCCGCATTCGTCCCAGGTAAATACACGATTCTTCGGGAACATACGTCTGTACTGCATGATCTTGTGACGTTCTTCACCGACTTTGTTATATACATAATTGCAGATCAGCATATCGATCTCCGGATCATTATTATTCTGATTCTCCCGAAGTACGTTCATCGCGTTCTGCAGTACCTTTTCATCCAGCCAGTCATCACTGTCAACAACTTTGAAATACCGTCCGGTCGCATGTTTCAGTCCTGCATTTACACCGGATCCGTGTCCGCCATTTTCTTTATGAACAGCTTTTACAATATTCGGATAACGTTCCTGATAACTGTCTGCAATCGCTGCTGTTCCATCCTTGGAACCGTCATCGACAATAATAATCTCTACTTCTTCACCGCCGGTCAGAAGCGTATCAATACATTTCGACATATATGCCTCAGAGTTATAACATGGAACAGCAAAACTCAATAATTTCATAAATACCTTTTCCCCTTTTTTCTAACAATCAGATGCATGGGACCGTTCATGCACACTGCATTCTGTGCCTCGAACTATCACATCTCTAATGTAAACCAAATAATATACTCCTAATGCCATAAGCAATCCGGCAGAAGCATCGATCAGTGAATGCTGCCTGATCAAAAGCGTTGAAGCACAGATCAGAATCACCCAGACAAGAGCAATGATCTGCAGCCATTTATTACTGCTTAGTCTCCTGCACTTACGAACAGCAAGACCTGCAATGACAGAATTGTACACATGGATACTTGGAAAAACATTGGTCGGCGTATCCGTTCTCCAGATCAATCGAATCAGGTCCGTAAAAAATCCGGGTTCCAATATATAACCGGACCGAATCTGAAGTCCGTTAGGCCATAGAGCAGAAATGATCAGAAATACTGTCATGCCAGCTCCAAGAGCAAAGATCAGTCGATTATACTCTTCCACATTTTTATTAATAAACGCGAAATACAAATACACCAGGATCATAAACGGAAACCAGCTTAAGTAAAACAAGGAAAATGCCGGTACAAACGGTATCCTATCATCGATCGGAGTATGGATCACTGTCACAAGACGGAGACTTCTGTTTACCTGCTCCAGTAAACGAAATCCATACATGTACAGAACAAAATAGATCGCCGCAGGCCATATCTGAATTTTGCTTTGAAAATGCGCAATTATCTTTTTCATAAGCAGCCGATACTCCCTTCCCATGTATCCAGCAGCGGTTCTTCCTCTGTCTGATGCTGATAACGGATCACTCAAAATGTTCAGTCCTATTTGTATATTCCTGCTCTAATTAGCTAATGTAGCGATATTTTATTTTAATGTCAAGAAAATCCTGTGATTGTTTAGCCTGTGTTTAACTGCATTTATTTGTCATTAAACTCCCAGTCAAGAATCTGCTCGGAAGTTGTCTGCAAACGAATAATCCCCTTTCGAAGAGCTTCCTCTGTCTGGATTCCCGGCTTTTGCAGAAATCGATCCCGAAGCTGTTCTACAAGGCGGCAGTCATCGCGAAGCTGAAACAACCCGGTCAGAGTAACCAGCTGTTCCGTATGTTTTGACCTGTTTTGTGTTTCTTCGATCAATCGATTGGCCGTATCTACCAGCATTTTTTGTTCGTCTGTCATAGAAACGGCTGTCGCTCTGTTTTTCTTTCGATTCCAAAACATATATACTCCTTACTATTATGATTTATTTCTATCTGCATTTTCACTGCCCGCATGGATTTCATCAGAACCGGATTCTTCTATATCTATTTTCTTCTTATCCTTTTTCTCATGAAGTTCCCGTATCCGCAGTGCCAGCTGCGGATCGTTCTTTTTCAGTTCTTCATACAGATGTTCCTGCAGCTCCTCTACATGCTGAAACTCAATTGGATGCAGCTGCCTGAAATGTTCCATCATACGGCTTCGATGCTGTGCAAGCAGTTCCAGAGCCTTTGGATTCAGTTTCTGCAGCCGTTCTTCTGCAATCAGACGTCTTGTCTCGATCTGCCGTTCGATCCGCTCCAGTTCGTTTTCTGTCAATCTTCCGGCCGCACGCATATCTTCCAGCCGCATCTCCAGATGATCCAGAAATTCATTTTCATCAAACAGACCGATTCTTCCCCAGGAGGTATGCAGTCCCTCTTTTTCATCGATTGCATCCAGATGATCGGCATGCATGGCTTCTTCGGCAATTTCCTCGGACATCTGCTCCATCATTTTCTGTGCATCCTTACCGAATGCCCATTCGAATTCCGCAAGTTTATCGCTATGCTCAATTACCATTTCGGCTCCGCTGCGTACTTCACATATACCATCTGCAAGAATATAAGGCTTGGCAAAACCGGCATCCCGAAGTGCAAGTGTAATTGTCCTGCGGACAGCACCTTCCTGAATCAGGCGTTCCCCGCCTATACGGCGAAGCTCGTCATTTACGCTTCCCGCATGCTCCGCCAGATAGAAGCGAACCCCTCTTGCATGCAGCTTATCATACAGAAGAACCAGCCGCTCCGCAGCTGTATAATCAATTCTTCCGATTGCTCTTCCATCTACAACAACAGCTTTTGTATCTTCCTGAATCGCATTTTCAATATCTGCCTGAAACCTGTCTATATTTGCAAAAAACAGATTTCCTCCAAATCGATAAATAACGGCTCCTTGGATCGGCTGTGCGGAACGATTTCTTCCAATCGTATAATAGTTTCCCTTTCCGGGTATTCTTCCGATAAAGGTCGTAGGCGGAACGACCGCATGCATGACTACCTCCGCAAAAGATAAAACGATGCCGATCAGTACTCCATTCACCGTACCGAACAGCAGTACGCCTGCACATGCAGTTACAAAAATAAGCAGTTCCCGTCTCTCTGCTTTCCAAAGTTTTTTTGCCAGCGGAATCTCCAATATTCCGATCAAGGCAGTGATGACGATTCCTGTAAGAACAGGAACAGGAAGGTATCCCAGCAGAGGCGTTCCGAACAAAAGCACCAGCAGCATCGTAATGGAAGCAGTCACAGACATGACCTGTGACCGACAGCCGAACTGATCGGCAATTCCTGTTCGGGAAACACTTCCATTGATCGGACAGCAGCCAACCAGACCTCCCACAGCATTCATGGCTGCATAGGCAAGCAGTTCTTTATTATTATCCACTTCATCCTGATAACGCATTGCATAATTCCCAGTGGCCAAAAGCGTCTGCGCCATTATAACCAGAGCGATACTAAGTGATCGGGCCAGAATCGTTGATCCATGCGTCACAAGCAGATTTACTTCGGGTAAATGCAGCTGCGGAAGCCCCCGTTCCACCGTGGGAAGAAGCTTTACTCCGTACCGATCCAGATGAAACAAGACCTGCAGCAATGCGCCGACTCCCATCATGATCACCGTCATGGGAATTCTGCGGTCGATACGCTTGAACAGCTGAATGATCAATATCGTTCCAAAACCCAGAACAGCCGAAAGCCAATGAAACTTTGCCGATTGCTGCAGAATATTTCGAAGCAGAACAGGAAGTTCTCCGGTTCCGGCACTTCCTCCGAATAACTTAGGGAGCTGCATCAATATGATCGTCAGACCGACACCGGAAATGAATCCTCCCATAACCGGAGTAGAAATATACCTGACCACTCTTCCGGCTTTAAGAACATAGAAAACCAGAAACCAGCACGCGACCAGCAGTGCCATAAAGGGAACCAGCCCCAGGGCCTCCTCCGATTCCGCTGCAATTCCGAATTCTGCCAGAAGAGATCCTACCATTGCTGCCGGCATGGCATCCACACCGATCACAAACTGCGGAGATGTAGTCAGCAATCCAAAGACCAGAATCGGAAGAAGTGAACCGTATAAGCCATACACAACGGGCAGGCCTGCAATTCCCGCATAACCCATGGAAATAGGTATTGAAACAAGGGCAACAACAATACCTGCAGAGATATCCCTATGCCAGCAGATCGTTTTTTCTTTATGATTATTACTCAGCTGTGTGAGAAGTCTCATCCCTTCTCCTTTCTTCCGGCTTTTTTCCTGCTCCACATAACAGCGGCAGCCATAACCAGAAGTGTGATCGTTTCCGATGCCAGAAATGACAGCCAGATGCCGTTGATGCCAAACAAACGTGACATCAAAAGCGCACAAACGGAGATGGCAGCAACGCCTCGCAGCAGCGATGCGGTAAAGGCGATGCCTGCTCTTCCGATCGCCGCAAAATAGGAAATCAGCATGATATTGATGCCCGCAGCCAGATACCCCAGGAAATACAACCGCATTCCTGTATGCGCATATACTACAAGCAGGGGATTCTTTTCACTGTTGAATATTCCGATCAGTGTATCCGTTCCGCCATAGGCGACTGCGATCAGCAGAAGCTCGGCTCCTGCAGCAGCTGCAAGACACAATCGGCGCACATGACGAAGATTTTTCACATCCCCTCTTCCGAAGCAGTCACTCAGCAGAGGCTGAACACCCTGCGAAATGCCGTTAAAAATCGCCATGCAGACCAGGGCCAGATTAGCCGTAACACCGTAAGCGGCAACCGCAATGTTTCCTACAAGCTTCAGCAGCAGAAAATTGAATACCATCGTAGTAATTCCCGAAGATATCTCACCGATAAATGCAGATACACCAAGGGAACAGCACTGCATAAACTGCTTCAGCGAAGGCCGTACGATAACGAGTCGAATATGGTTCTTTTTTCCGAAATAATGCAGCAGGGAGACGAGTATACTTACGATTGGAGACAAACCGGTTGCAAGTGCGGCGCCCCGTACACCCATGCCCATCGGGAACATGAAGATATAATCGAAAAGAATATTAAAAGCACTTCCGGAAATCGAACTGAGCATCGCGACCGTAGGGTCACCGTCATTTCGTGCAAAAGAAGTAAAGGTATTATTCATGATAAAAAACGGTGTAAATGCCATGAAGGTTCCTGTATAAGCCGCTGCCATCTCCAGAATCCCGGCATCTGCTCCCATTGCTATCATGATTTTATCCGGTACAAAGATACCTGCCAATGTGATCGGAATACTGATCAGAATACAGCGGCAGACTGCCTGATAAAAACAGCCTTCGATATCTCTTTCTCCCATTGCACGACGCAACGCGTAATAGGTAGCAGAACCCGCACCGATCATCGCTCCCAGTGCAAAGATCAGCCCATAGATCGGCAGTGCAAGATTCAGTACCGTAATACCATCCGTACCTCCTGCCACAGAAATAAAAAAAGTATCTGCCAGAAGATATACCGACACACCGATCATACCGCATACGTTCTGTGTAACATATTTAAAAAAGGCTTTTGTATAATTCATACTGCTCGTATTGCTCATATTGCTGTATAGTGCAGAAAAGAGGTTGAATGCTCCAACCTCTTTTCCCTTTCTGTTAATCTTCTGTATATGTGATCTTTGCTTCCCTGACGATCAGCTCAGAAGCCTTACCGAGAAGGATATCTCTGGTAACTTCCTCCTCCGGAACCTCTTTCTTCAGCTCCTCTACGGAGACCCCGTAAACTTCGCTCATACGCTGATAATGGCTGTTGATGTCCTCATCAGAAAGAGCAATTCCTTCCAGTCTGCAGATCTCCTGCAGTCCTTTTTCCAGTTTTACCTGTTTCTGTGCCATCTCATTCAGCTGCTCTTTCAGCATATCCATGGTTGCACCCTGTGCCTGCAGATAATCTTCCAGAGATGCACCCTGCTGCATCAGATTCATTCGGATCTGGGCAAGCTGGTTATTTACAGCACGCAGAATCTCATTCTCCTCAGCTTCTGCCTCAATTACCTCGAGCAGTGCATCCATGACCGCACTGTGTGCCAGATCCTTGCTGCGAGCCTCTGCCTGCTCATTGAGCGATTTACGAATGTATGCCTTCATTTCTTCCGCATTGCTAATATCCGGCATGCCGAAGGAAGCTGCAAATTCATCGGTAAGCTCTGCTTTTTCCGTTGTAAAGATCTCATGAACCGTAACGGTAAATACGACCTCCGCTCCTGCGAGATCCGGTGCAGGATACTGTTCCGGGAAAGTCAGATGCAGGTCTCTGGTCTCACCCTTTGCCATTCCGACCATCTGCTCTTCAAATCCTGGAATAAAGCTGTGAGAACCGATTCCCAGTTCATAACCGGTTCCTTTACCGCCGTCAAACGGAACTCCGTCTTTAAATCCTTCAAAATCGATCACAGTAGTATCGCCGACAGCAACCGGACCTTCTTTTTCCACACGCTTCGGATACTGTGTAAGGAGTGCTTCGATCTGATTTTCTACATCCTCCTCACGAATTGTCAGCTTCGGTGCTGTAACTTCAATGCCTTTGTAACGGCCGACTGTAACTGCCATAATAATCCTCCATATATTTTACTAATCGGTTCTGCCAGCAGCAGAACACTTCACCATATTATCCGATGTTTTCCTTCTTTTGGCAAGTGAAAAGCGTATTCCATGCCTGTGCAAACCATGCAGAAAAGCTCTCCGGAGATTCCTTCAGTTCCCTATCGATCTGCTCTGTTTTCATCCAGCGAAGCTCTGCAACTTCCTCCGGATTCGGAACGATATGTTCGAGTTCTTTTTTTGATGCCTTATACAGCAGCACATGATCTATCTCATGTTCTTTCATCTCGCCAAGATCCGCATAATACAGAAACACACCTTTCTCAATAAAAGTACCGCTCTGCATTTCGTTCGGAATCCCCAGTTCATCGGAAATACATCTGCTTACAGATCCGGCAAAGGTTTCCTCCTTATAGGGATGGGAACAGCAGGAATTGCTCCATTTGCCGCCGGAATGATATTTCCCGTCTGCCCGTTTCTGAATCAGAAAACGACCTTCTGCATCCTGCATAAAAACAGAAAAGGCACGATGCATCCTTCCTTCCCGGTGGATCTCCATTTTTTCTCCATATCCGATCACACGATCTTCCTTATCTACCAGCAGTAAATTCATAAAGCGTCTCCCTGCATTCTATTCCTTTATTTAAGCCCCAAGCTGATCCACTATACTTACCATCGTATCACTTCTCAGTTCCGAAGCCGAATAACCTTCTTTCCAAGTATCTGATCCCGTTGATCATGCGTAACCAGAATAACGGTCCTGCCGGCTGTGCGCTTCTGCAGATAAGAAATAACCAGCTCTCTCGATGCATCATCCAATCCCTGAAATGGTTCGTCCAGAAACAACAGATCCGGATCCGCGGTGACTGCACGTACAATAGCCGTACGCCGCTTCATACCTCCGCTGAACTCCCTTATCATACGAAAGGCATCCTCCCCCAGACCGACTTCTTCCAGTTCTTCTGCCAGCATTTCCCTCATCTGACGGACTTTGATTCGTTTCCCTTTCTCTTTAGATCCATGAGCGGCTGCCAGTTTTTGCTCCGCCTCTGCATCCATGACGATACGACAGTTTTCTACTGCATTAAAATCCTCACATAACCGATTCTCCTGAAATACGGCTGCCATACGGCATTTCGGAACATCGACGTTTCCTGTATCTGCCTCTTCCAATCCCATCAGAATTCGAAGAAGTGTTGTCTTGCCGCATCCGGAAGGTCCCATCAGGATCGTTGTCTCTCCCTCCGGAAAATCGATCGTCAGATCCTGCAGCACTTTCTGCTCACCGAAACTTTTGCTTATATGTTCTGCCTTCATTCCCTCTCCTCCATTCCCGGAAGGAAACCGGCAGCAAACAGCAGCAGTTTCTCCGAACACACACTAAGTACAACGATCACGATCGTCCAGGCAAGAAGGTCATCGGTATCCAGATACATTTTTGCAAGATACATCTTCTGTCCCATCGAACCTCCGGGCGTTCCGATTATTTCCGCTGCCAGCCCTGCCTTCCAGGCAAGACCGCAGGTGACCTTCAATGCAGAAAGAATATACGGCTTCATCTGCGGCATTATAAGATACCATAACCTCCGCACTGGCGAAATCCGAAAGATAACAGCCATCTCTTCCATCTCCCTGCTCTGCCCTCTGATTCCTGTCAAAAGATTTGTATATACAAACGGAAGCACCATCAGGAAAGAAATAAATCCGGATAGCTTCACAGGCGATAGCCAGATCAGGCAGATCACAATAAAGGAAGCCGCAGGGACCGACTTGACAGCGGCCATCCACGGCCACAGCAGGTATTCGATCCATTGAGATCGATATGCGAGAACCGCAGCCATACAGCCAATCAGCCATCCACAGCCAAAACCGGCTGCAATATGTCCCAAAGTAAAGAAAACAGCCTGCAGAAAACCCGGTTCTTTCCAGATCGTTCCCAGCCGAATCGCTGTATCCCACGGAGAAACCAGCAAAATCGAACTGTCCAGATACATGGCAGCAATCTGCCAAAAAATGAGTGCCGGTATAACAGCACTCATTTTCCTAAACTTATCATTCATAAAAATCGTCCTTCGGCAGACTTCCGCCTACCATGGCCGGATCGTTATCCGCAAGGATCTGCAGATATCCGGAAAGCATTGTCTTCATTTCCTCTCCCTCGATGCAGACAATACTGCAGGAAGGAAGCGCCTTTTTCGCAAGTGCCGCAGCAGGAAGAATTCCGTATTTTTCAATACGCTCTGCTGTGGTGTCCGGATCGGATTCCACGCAGGCAGCCGATGCACGGTACTCTTCCATAAAAGAAGCGACTGCCTCCGGATGCTCCTCAGCAAAAGCTTTTCGAACAACAGCAACTGCCGTAACGACCTCGGAACCGTTATCCAGCGCCTTCCACTCTTCCGAAAGATCCAGTGCCGTATGCAGTCCTTCCACCTTAGCGCCGGCTGCTGTCGCAAACGGCTGCGGAAGCATGGCAATTGCAGCCTCATCAGCAGCTACATAGGATAACGCTTCGGTTGTATCCGCACACCAGTGCATCGTTACATCCGTATCCATCTCCAGTCCATTGCCTTTCAGTACGGTACGAAGAACAGCTTCCGGAACTGCTCCCTGACCGGTAGCGTAGATGGTTTTGCCGGAAAGATCGGCAACCGACTGGATACTCTCACCACGCTCAACAATATACTGAACGCCAAGCACAGCCGCTGCCAGAACCTTTATCCCTCCCTCGGTCTTGTTATAGACAACAGAAGCAAGATTGGACGGAATCACCGCAATGTCAAGTTCCCCCTGTACAAGCGGTGCAACAAATGCAGAAGCTTCTGTGGAAAGTTCAGCAAATGCATAGGTGTTAACGGTTTCACCTGCCTCTGCCCGATCCATCAGTTCTACAAGCCCCATAGCCGTCGGTCCGGAAAGAGCACCGATCCGGATCACATCCTCCTTCTCTGCAGCCGCCTGCACCTCCGTTTCTACAGAAGAAGCCGAAACAGTATCGATAACAGCTTCTTCCCCCTTCTCCTCAGCAGCACTTTCGGAAACAACATTCTCAACAACTGTCTCCTCTACTGTCTCAACGGAAGAAGCCGCTGCGGCACCAGCCGCCTCACTGTCTGCCTGTGTCTTCTCCTGCGCAGCACTGCCGCATCCTCCCAGCAGCATACCCGCTGCAAGAAGCACAGCTGTAATCGCCTTCCATGTTTTATTTATTCTCATTATAATTAATTCTCCTTCTCTATATTTTTCTCTTTAGTTGATTCGTTACGTGATTGTACAGATGCCATAAGCAGGTGCTCTGAGGCCGCCGGTACTTAGTGAGTGCAAGTCCCCGACGCAGCACGAACTTAGTACCGCTGCGTTTTATTTTGCGAATCTCGAAGAGGATTCGCACGCGAGTTCGACAGTTGCGTAGCAACTATCCTCTGCCGAACTCTGCGATCCTCCGGAGGACGTAGCTCAGTTCATCAACTGAGCTACGCGGGAGCGTGCCTGCGTTGGTACTGCACAATCACGCAACGTACACAACCTTCATTCCTTATTCTTCCATCGGTGCCTTATGGTCATCTTCCTCCAGCACATTCAGATAATTTGCATAATCACTTTCGCTTGCATGCTGTGCTGTCGATACCTTCATATGCGTCTGAATCGCTTTAACGGTCTTCGGAACAGCCTGCAATGTTCCTGCACCCGCTACACAGCCGCCGGGACATCCCATTCCTTCCAGAAGATAGCCGTTATACTTGCCGGCCTTGGCAAGAAGCAGCATCTTTCTGCAATCTTCCAATCCTTCTGCTTTCGCGGTTTTCACTTCCCGATCCGGATAATGCTCCTTGATATAGTTTACGACCGCATTGGCAACACCGCCGCTGAATGCAAATCCTCTTCCGTCCGCGCTGGCTCCATGCATCGTATCCGCTTCCTCCAGCTGTGAAAAATCAATGCCCTTTGCCGTAAACATACCGAATACTTCCTCAAAGGTAAGTACAAAATCGATATCACTGCGGATCGAACGACGTCTGGCCTCGAGTTTCTTGGCTGCACAGGGTCCGATAAACGCTACCTTACAGCCAGGATCCAGACGCTTGATCAGACGCCCGGTAAGAACCATCGGTGTCAGGGCCATAGAGATACATTTTCCCTGTTCCGGGAACATCTGCTTGGCCATCTTCGACCACGCAGGACAACAGGATGTTCCCATAAACGGGATCTCATCCGGTACCTCACGGATAAAGTCTTTTGCCTCCTCGATCGTACACAGATCTGCACCGATCGCCACTTCGTAAACGTCTTTGAATCCCAGTGCCTGAAAAGCAGTTCGGATTCTTTCCGGTGTCATAGCCGGACCAAACTGTCCGGTAACAGCGGGAGCTATTGCCGCATATACCGGTACATCACTTTTGATGGCCTGAATCGTCTGAAAGATCTGCGACTTATCACTGATCGCACCAAAAGGACAATTCACCTGACACTGTCCACAGGACACACATTTCTCATAATCGATATCCGCAGCACCGTTTGCATCACTGCCGATGGCTTTTACTCCGCATGCTTTTGCACAGGGACGTTCCAGTTTCATGATTGCATGATACGGGCAGGCTGCGATACATTTTCCGCACTTGATGCACTTCGACTGGTCGATCTGGTTCCTTCCGTTTACAACAGATATCGCATTCTTCGGACAGACCTCCATACAGGGATGTGCCAGACAAAGCTGACAGCCATCGGTAATATGTACAACATTATCCGGACATTTATGACAGGCAAATTTGATAACATTCATCAGCGGCTTTTCATAATAGGTCTCCGGCTGAATACATTTTTCGGCACCGACCGTCAGTGAATCGAATGCCTCGAAATCCCGAAGATCCAGACCCAGAGCCAGCCTAGTACGCTCACTTACGATCGCACGTTCCAGAAATGCACTGTTTCTATAGGATCCCTCGATACCGGGAATAACATTATAGGGAATCTGATGCATCGCAGACAGATCGCCGTCCTTATAGTCATAAGCAAGCTTTGCGACCTCTGCAAATACACGTTTGCGGATATCATTTACATTTGTATAAATACCTTTCATACCAACCTCTTTCGATCGATTAACTTTGGGCATTCCGAACATGAATTCTACGCACATTCATGACATAAACCCTATCTTGAATTAATCAACTTCTTTTCTATGAAACTCTATGCCGAATTCGTGTCAGCTTCCGCCGGCACTTTTTGAACCGAATCCGTACTGTCTTCTCTACGCCTGGTGCAATCGCATATATACATACCGGAAAGTATTCCGCATCTTCCGGCTGCCCCGTAAAAAAACACGTATACAGTTAGCTTAGCAATTACGAAATGTTTCGTCAATTCCGTAACCGTATGTTTGTTATTGTATACATTTTCATCATTATCGAATCCACCGGCAGGTGAAAAACCGCAGCGAATCACAGGGTTCGACAATTATTGTATGTATTCCGACAGATTCTGACGATCGCAGATAAAAACAGCACAGTTTTCGTCCACCGACTGCAGAAGCCGCACCATCATTTCTTCTGTTACGGTAATGCACCCCTCCGTCGGACGGCCGATATTGCAGTGTATAAAGAAACAGGAACCGGCATTGGGCGTGCCTTCGGAATTGTAATCAAAATCCAGCACATACTTGTACGCATCTCCGCATTCAATCAGATGCTCACCATAGGAAGGATCAAAATCCCCGGTCTCATTCCTCGAAACATATTTGTTGTAAAATGGAGAATTCGGATCCGAAACATAATAATCCTGATCCTCTATTTTTCTGAACGGAAGCAGACTTCCCGGATCCTCACCGTTGCCGAACGCAGACAGAATATGATATAGCCCCTGCGGCGTTCTGCAGGATCCTTCAAATGCTTCACCGATTCCCTGACTTCCTACGTACCCTTCGGTAAGCAGCACTTCCTTCCATTCTCCTTTGTCTCCGTCCACACGATCGAATAAACCGACTGTGCAGGCGGTGTCATCACCGATAACAAGCAGGATCTGCCGGTCTCTTTCATCAATGGCCAGGCAATTCGGAAGATCAGCGATGGGTACAGCGGAAAAATCTCCGCTTTCCATGGCAGCAAGGACAGCCTCCGAACAGGAATTACCGCTTATTTCCCCTTCCTCTGCTACGTTTGAAACCACGGAAGCATTTTCTGCGGCATTGCTTACGGCAGTACTATCCACTAATGAACTGTCTGAAAATACATTTTCATCCGCATCTGCACTTACACTGACTGCCTCGAGAGGTTCCATACTGACAGTACTTTCGCCTTGTACAGTTCCACAGGCCGACAGCATGCATACACAGACCAGAGCTATACTTCCTTTTCCCATTTTTCCTGTCATTCTTACCTCCCTGCTGTCTCAACAGCAGCTCACCTGTTTATCTCAGTCGAGAAGACTCCCGCTTCTGCAAGTGTTGAGCAATTACAAGATCATCTCCGTGGGAGTCTGATCTCCAACATAGATAAACGCTCTGCAGAGATGCGCAGGGATTCGGAGGGTTAGATGTCAGTGAAAGCTGACCCGAATCCTGTGCCAAGTCTCGCAGAGCTCGACTTGAATGATCAAAAAAGGCTGCCTCAAAGGCAGCCCTCTATACGTACTTTTTATGCGTTCTGAATTGCTTTCAGTGCTGCCGCTGCCTGATCGAACTCTTCCTGTGTTTCGATTGCTTCCAGTCCGGTCTCACCCTGATCGTTCATTCCATATCTATACAGATATACGCCGCCTTTTCCTGCATCCGGACCATCCATCGGAGCAAGTGCAATGTACTCTCTTCCGTTATCACACGGGAAGATTCCCATCATCTGGCAGACAACGATCGTTCCGTCATCCATCTGCAGACGAACCATCGGTACACCACCGCCGCAGCTGCCGCCGCAGCCGACGAAGCCACCGCCGCAGCCGCCTTCTTCAGAGCTTCCGCAGCCACAGTCTTCACCGCAGCCGCAGCTGTTTTCTTCTGTATTTTCAAGTAATTCTTTCTCTTCGCTCATTACCAATATTCCTTTCTATGCATACGTATAATCTCGTATGTTGTCTGTGTCTGCCTACGATTGTACATGGAAAACGGATATAAAACAACCGGAATTTTTCTATCCGGCATCTCCACATTCACTTTTTTATTCTGATCATTGCGTGCAGCTGAAATAACAGCGGACGAACCGGCATAAGAATTCTCCAGAGCCTGACCCGTAGTTTATAAAACCGATCCGAGGTCTGTACCAGCTTATCACCAGTTCCATTTCGTCGATAACCGACAACATAACCGATAATCTGCGTTTCCTCTATTGTTTCCGTCCAGTTCTGTGCATCTCCGTTCATTTCATACAGCGTCCGGGAATTTCTTCTTATGATCCGAAGGACCCTGTGCAGAACCGGTGTTCCATCTGTTCGTTTGAACAGGAGTACATCACCGCTTGCAACAGCAGCCGGTTTTCCGTATCGCAGATACAGAATCGTCCGGTTGTTTCGAAATGTCGGTGTCATGCTTGATCCACTGCAAACCAGAGGAAGAACTCCTTCCGGACCGATCGTCTGCAGCAGGGCTTCCAGTTTCCGGGGATCCAGTATCTTTTCATCTGCTCTTTTCGGATCTATTCTATCTTTATATACCTGACTTGCTTTCATACGACTGCAGGATCCTCCGGCATTTCTTTTGCATTCGTGGAAGCATATGCCTGCTTACGGATCTCCGAAGGCGTCATTCCATACAGTGCCTTAAAGCTGGCATTAAACTGTTTCTGACCGCGAATACCGTTTCTTTCCATGATCATGGAGATCGGATCATCGGTGGCAGCCAGTTCATGGCAGCAATGTGTCAGACGCACTTCATTCAGATATTTCAGAAAAGACATACCCATCTTTCTTTTGAACAGACGGCAGAAGGATTCCTTTCCGTAACCGGTCAATTCACATACATCATCCAGTGTAATAATCTCTTTGAAATTTTCCTCTACGTATCGGATCGTCTGTCGGATCGGCTCGCTGGCTGCCGCAGCGGAGGTTTTGGTACCTGAAATATCCGAGACAGAAAAATTCTGGATCAGCAGCGCGATCGCCTGCAGGATCAGACCGCAGGCTTCCATTTCGAAAGCCCCTTTTCCGGAGATATAGGACCTCGTGATTTTTTCCATGATCTCGCAGAGTTCCCGGTAAGCAGGAAACTGTTCGGTCGTAACTTCATCCGGTATGCAGTTCAAATGATAGGACTCAATGTCCGGTATGATAGAAACCAGTGCCTGCTTTGTCACATGGATCGCCAGCGCCATTCCCCAGGTATCGTGTGTATGCGTACTGTGCAGTTTTCCTGCACCCACAACTGTCACCTGTCTTTTGGGAAGGTTATACGTTTTTCCCTCCACCTGGATCGACGCATCACCGTTCAGCGGATAGACGATCTCTACCGAATCATGATAGTGCACAGACGTATAGCCGCCGGGAACGTGCGTAAAGCGAATGGATAAGCCCAGCTGCGTATTCTGATAAAAAAACGAAACGTGTTCCTCTCTCTTTTTTCGCGTTCTTCTTCCTGCCATGGCGCTGCCCTTTCTGCAATCGTACTTTCTGTTATTTCTGTTTCGGGATCCTTTCGGCAGTCTTTACATAATAGCCGTTGAACGTCTGATACTCATAGCCGTCCCTGGCATCCAGATAAAAGGAATCTCCGGAACGGTTCAGCACAAAATATGTGATCGTACCGGTAATGTCACTGATGCACAGAGACTCCCCTCCGTAATTATACCGGCCTTCCGCAAGTGTATGATTATAATACATGGCATCCTGCAGCATGCCTGTCATCGTCGTATGCAGACAGACCATTCCATGATCGATCACACAGAACATTCCGTAGTAGCCGGCACCTGTATTCACGTAGACACCGTCCATGTCTCCGACAGCACTTTCAATGCCGTCCAGCACTTCTCTGCTCCCCTCCAGATCAATACAGTTTTCTGAAAGCAGCTTATAGGCCATGCCATACATCTTTTTATTGTAAAACAGCATGGCTTCCGCATACTTCCGGTATTTTTCTGCAGTTTCCACATCCTGAAACGAATGATTCTTATAATACTCAACAGCCGTCTGATAGCATCTGCTGTCACATAACCGGATCAATTCCTCCAGGCAATAGGCAGCAGATTCCTTCTCCGTCATGTAACCGCCGTTTTGTATCTTTTCGGACTGCATGCTCTTTTTTACTTCCGCAGCACGAAAACCACGGGCCTGCACACCGTTTTTCATAATGGAATTATCAGAAAACCACTGCCAGTTCCCCACAGTGATCACTCCTGTCTGCCTATGCACACCACATCCCGCAAACAAAGTGAGCAGCAGCAATAGCAGAACAGCTGTGTTTTGCTTCCTTTGTCTCATCCTCATCTGTCCTTCACACGAATCTTCTGATCAAAGATCGGTTTTGGAAGCATTGCTGCATAGTGATCTGCATATATTGCCTTCATCTGTTCCCAGGTATGCCTGTGATGCACCGGCACCTCCAGCACAATATAATCCACCCCAAACATCTCAACCCTGACACCGGTATCGACCAGACCATTTCGGAGATAAAAATGATAACGGCGTTCCTGGATGGAACGCTCCTCTTCTGTTTCGGCAAGTGTATAATCCTCAACCTCTCCAAAGACACAATCCATCTCCCTGTAATATGCACCCACATATTTCACCAGTTCACTTCCCAGTCCTTTGTTTCGGTATTCGTCTGCAATACCGAGATAGTCAAAGAGGCAGCTTTTTCCATAGATCGAGAAGAATGCGTAACCAAGCACTTCCGCATCTTCAAATAAGCCAAGACATTCGTATGTTCCTTCATTAAGCGCCTTACGGATCATAGCCAGCGGCTTTCTCTCATCATCCGGAAAATGCTCCATCATATATGTCTGATATACGTAAACGATCTGTTCATCGTTAAGTTTCTTTATTTCCATTCCTTTCCTGCTCCTGTTTTTAACTCAGTCATGCTGTCCGTATGTATGAATATGGAAAAGCAAAACCGCTCCCATGATTATACCGCATTTTTCATAATCTACAACCTGTATGCCAATATAGATCTTAAGTCGGAGTACTTTCATCTTCCTACTGCAAGCCTCCAACTGCCGGAAGCAGACAGAAACATTTCACTTTTTCCACAGCAGAAAGCGCCTGCAGCGGCAGCAGACATTGCTCAACGATTACAGAACCTGTATAATGAACCATAGTACGTGTGATAGATCCATGGATACTTTACATGCGCAAAATTACTGTTCAACTGAACAAATACGTATATAGCACACAACAAGAAAAGGAGATTCCAATCATGGCAGTATTTCATGAAATCAAAGCAGCTGATCTTGCTGTAAACCCGTTTAACACCATCGGAAACGACTGGCTTCTGATCACCGCAGAAAAGGAAGAAAAGGTAAATACAATGACGGCATCCTGGGGCGCCCTCGGTATTATGTGGGGAAAGCCAACCGCTACGGTCTATATCCGTAAAAGCCGCTTCACTAAAGAATTTGTTGATGCCGTCTCGAATTTCTCCATAAATCTCTGCGATCCTGCAAAATACCGGGATGCACAGAAATACTTCGGAACCGTTTCCGGCCGTACAGAAGATAAAGTAGCGAAACAAAACTTTACAGTAGCCCATAAAGAGGGTATTCCGTATTTCGAAGAATCCGATACGGTCCTGCTCTGCCGCAAACTTTCCTGTACCACCATCGATCCGTCGGATTTCATTGATCCAACAATCGAAAATAAATGGTATGCGGATCACGATCTGCACGATATGTATATCTGCGAGATCACAAATGTCTTAAAGAAAAGTGAATGAAATGACGTCTAGCCAAATGTTAATAAAAACAGCCATTCACTAAATCTTCTGAAAAGGGATGGGAATCCTGCTTGCCAAATTCCCATCCCTTTTTATAGTATTCGGTATCTGCCTTTCCACAGCCCTATATTTTTTCGATCACATCATCGATCAGATCATTTCCATCTGCAGCAGCCGTTGCCAGACCGTCACAGCGCTCATTGAATTCATGACCGTCATGTCCCTTTACCCATATAAAAGTTACTTTATGGGGTTCTTTCGCACGCAGAAGCCGCTTCCAGAGATCCACATTCTTGACCGGTTCATTCTTTCCCCGCTTCCATCCTTTTCTTATCCAGGAATCGATCCAGTGATCGTTAAAGGCCTTCACCAGATATTGCGAATCCGAATACAGGCGCACTTCACAGGGACGGCGCAGCTGCTCCAGACCTGCAATTGCCGCCATCAGTTCCATTCGATTGTTGGTTGTCTTCTTATATCCCTGTGACAGTTCTTTTTCATGCAGTTCACCATTTCGATCCGTGTACTGCAGCACGCATCCATAACCGCCGGGACCATCCGGATTCCCCCTGGCTGATCCATCCGTATAAATATCTACCAGCATATTCCTTTCTCCTTTCCATTGCTTATCCTGCGCGATTTGATTTGCTGTATGTCAGCAGAAGCTGACCCGAATCCCGCGCCAAGTCTCGCAGAGCTCGACTTCAATTTTTGAAAAAAAGCGCGGATCCACTTACAGATCCGCGTTTTGCTTCGATACACAAAGACTTGAAAAGTATTATTTTTCCATCAGCATCTGGAAGAAACAGCTTCGGCTTCCGGTATGACAGGCAGCACCGATCTGTTCCACCTTTGCAAGCAGTGTATCATTATCACAATCCAGAGCCAGTGACTTCACATACTGAAAATGCCCGCTTGTCAGACCTTTTACCCAGATCTCCTGACGGCTGCGGCTCCAATAGGTCATGATACCGGTTTCCAGTGTTTTGAGGAAGGATTCCTCATTCATATATGCCAGCATAAGAACATCACCGTTCTGATGATCCTGCACGATACAGGGAACCAGTCCGTTTGCATCCGTCTTGAAATCTTTCCATTTCACCGGACAGAGCTGCGCATAATCAACTTTTCCCCGAATCTCACACAAACGATCCTGCCCCTTATGAATCAGAACATTCATCTGGGTCTCTTCAAGAATCATCTGATCATCATCGCCGTCCTCATCTACAAGAATCAGACTGGCAAACGTTTCGATCCGATCCCTGTTCAGCATATAGGAATTATAATCCTGTACGAAAACACCGATCTTATTGTTTCCGAATTTTCCGGATACCTCTTCCAACATTTCCTGGTTGCTGTCAACACTGAAATTCAAAATGCATTTGGCAGTACCTGCCTCAAGCAGCTTCTCTACATCCGCAGCGGTACGGATATTGCCGGCACCATAAACCGGAAGACTGGTCGCTTCTGTAATCTTCCGAATCATGCCGAGTGCTTCCTCATGCTCCTCTTCCTCCTCGGAAAAATCAAAAAGCATGATTCCCTGCGCACCGTTTCTGCAGATCTCGCTGACCCGTGCAATCGGATCTACACCTGCATTTTCATTTTCCTCATCGATATCAGCAAAAAAACCTCTGGTATCCAGCCCGTGTTTCAGATAAATACACGGAAATATTCGATCTTCCACAATTTGCTCCTTTATATATTTCGTATGATATTTTGAATTCTACGCTCGTACATAGATATTCAATTTCCTATTATAACAGATACCTCTCGCTCATGTAAGTGGGTATCTATAAGAAAAGAGATTCAGGAACAAAAGCTTTGCTCCCGAATCTTCTATGAAATCGTGTTTACAATCTATTGTATTACATATTCTTATTCCGGATCATTTTCAAAACGAACTGCAATGGAATTAGCATGAGCTGTCAGCTGCTCACATTTTGCAAACTGCTCGATATCCTTATGTACTGCCTTCAATGCCTCTCTGGAATAGTGAATAATACTGGATTTCTTTACAAAATCATCCACCGACAGCGGCGAGAAGAATCTTGCCGTTCCGCTGGTCGGAAGAATATGGTTCGGTCCCGCAAAATAGTCTCCCAACGGTTCGCTGCTGTACTCGCCGATAAAGATCGCACCGGCGTTGCGGATCCTGGTCATTACTTCAAAGCTGTCTTTCATAATGATCTCCAGATGCTCGGAAGCAAACAGGTTTGCTGCTTCAATAGCATCCTCCTCCGATTCGGCAACGAGAATATTGCCGAAGTTGTCCAGAGATTTGCGAATAATCTCTTTTCTGGAAAGAACCTCTGTAAATGCCTCCACTTCACGGCTTACCTCTTCAGCAAGTTTTCTGCTGGTAGTGATCAGGCAGGAAGAAGCCATTTCATCATGTTCTGCCTGAGAAAGCAGATCCGCGGCCACATAACGCGGATTGGCCGTCTCATCGGCAAGAATAAGGATCTCACTAGGTCCTGCAATGGAATCAATGCTTACATTTCCGTAAACCGCTTTTTTGGCAAGAGCCACAAAGATATTTCCCGGTCCGACGATCTTATCGGTCTTCGGAATCGTTTCGGTTCCGAAAGCCATGGCAGCAACTGCCTGTGCTCCGCCTACACGGAAAATATGATCGGCACCGGCTTCATTTGCAGCAACCAGAACCGCCGGATTCACCTTTCCTTCGCTGCTGCATGGAGTTGTCATGATTACTTCATCAACTCCCGCTGTTTTAGCCGGAACAACATTCATCAGAACACTGGATGGATAAGCCGCTTTGCCGCCCGGTACATATACACCGACACGCTGCATCGGAGTGACCTTCTGGCCGAGGATAATACCATTTTCCTGTGTGGTGATCCAGCTGTTCTGCTTCTGCTTTGTGTGGAAATCACGGATATTGACCAGTGCTTTGCGGATAACATCTACCAGAGAAGGATCCACCTCTTCGTACGCAGCCTCGATCTCCGCTTTGGTCACCTCCATCGTTTCGGGAGTCAGTTCAGCTTTATCGAATTTTGCGGTATATTCCAGAACAGCTGCATCGCCTCTCTCCTGAACCTGCTCAATGATCTCACGAACGACTGCTTCCTGCGGTCCGAACTGGGTCGGACTTCTGTGAAGGATGGAATCCTGAACGCTTTTTCTGTTTTCTTCATTTAATTCAATGATTCTCATAATGAATCTCCTTTATCTGATCCGTATAAGTATACGTATTAATTCTGCTGCAGCAATGTCTTCATCTGGTGAATCAATTCGGTAATTCTGGCATTATCCATCTTCATACTGACCGGATTGACAACCATACGTGCAGAAAGCGGACATACCTCTTCCAGAACCGTCAGACCGTTCTCACGCAGTGTGCTTCCGGTCTCTACAATATCCATGATAACTTCGGAAAGTCCCACGATCGGAGCCAGCTCGATCGAACCGTTCAGTTTGATCAGCTCAACATTCTGATTTCTCGTATTGTAGAAATAATCTTTTGCGATATTCGGATATTTGGTCGCTACACGGATCTGCTGGTTCTGCTGCAGATAGGCTCTGGCTGATTCCGGACCGCAGATGCACATTCTGCATTTTCCATATCCCAGATCCAGTACTTCGTAGATCTTGCGATTTTCTTCAAGAATGGTATCTTTGCCTACAATACCGATATCCGCTGCTCCATATTCTACATAAGTCGGAACATCCGGTCCCTTTGCAAGGAAAAAACGCAATCCGTATTCTTCATTTGTAAAGATCAGCTTTCTGGTAGATTTGTCTTTCATTTCCTCACAGCTGATTCCCATCTGTTCTAGCAGAGCCATTGTCTGCTGTGCCAATCTGCCCTTGGTAAGGGCAAATGTAAGATATCTCATAATACTCTCCCTTTTATCTATCTGGGGATCCGAATACAGTACCTATTTACCGGTACTCCTCTTCCCTGTATTTAAAACGGCTGGATCCGGCTTGTTTCTCCGGTTATCAGATTGATGGCATATGCCTCTTTCAAAGAACGGAAATACAGAATTCCGCCAAACTGGTTTCTACGTCCGTATTCCTTATAATTATCCAGTACCTTTCCATATTCAAAACGAACACAGGCAGCATCCATTCCCTTCTGCCGCTCTTCCGCAGCAAAACCGATGATCTCCTTTTCGATTTCCTCCGGATAAAGGATCATTGTCTTGATATCATCGATCGGGAGCGGAACATTCTGTCTGTCCAGGGCATTCAGGAGTGTACCGATGTCTGTAACAAAGCCGACAGCATCTGCCTTCTTGCCGAAATGCTGCAGCAGACGGTTATAACGGCCGCCGCGGATCAGCGCATCACCGGATCCGTAGCTGTATGCCTGGAAAATAATTCCTGTATAGTAACTGTATTCCGTAACCATACCAAGGTCAAAGGCAACGTGATCCGCACATCCATAGATCTTCAGAAGCTCATAAATCGTCTCCAGACGGGCAATGGCCTCAACGGCCTTCGTTCCGGAAGTAAGTGTCTTAGCCTTTTCAAGGATCTGTACATCACCAAAGAGAGCTGGCATTTCCTTGAAAGCCTGTTTCAATTCATCGGAGATCTTCATTCGATCGATCATCTCTTCCGCACCGAACCGATTCTGGCTGGATAACAGACCTTTCAGTTCAGAAACGGAATCCTCATCCAGGCCTGCGTCTTCGGCAAGTGCCTGGAAAAAATCTACATGACCGACACTGACGATATAATCCGTAAGGCCTGCACGGCGCATGGTGGAAGCGACAAGAGCGATCACCTCCGCATCGGCTTCCGGACTGTCATCATTGAAATATTCCACGCCCATCTCCGTATTCTCTTTCAGTCTGCCCTGATAGGAGTGATTGTTGCGGAATACATTTCCGTGATAGCACAAACGAAGCGGCATGTCCTCATCATTAAAATACATGGAAACCGCCCGTGCAATGGACGGTGTGAAGTCCGGCCGAAGCACCAGGGTATGACCGTCTCTGTCAAAAAACTTATATAACTCTGTGGACGGAGTCGTTCCCACTTCACTGGCAAAAACATCGAAAAACTCAAAGGACGGAGTTTCGATGGACTGATAGCCATAGGAGCGATACAATCTCTCGATCCGTCTCTCCAGATATCTCTTTTTATCACATTCTTTTGCAAATATATCGCGTACACCTTCCGGCGTATGGATTCTCTTCTTCATTCTATTTTTTCTCCTTCAGATCAACGAATGTCGTCCGATTCGCTTTAGTTCGCTACCATGTTACCATACAGAATCAAATTGTCAACCCAAATTCTACAATTTACTTTCTCAATTCTCTATTCCTTTGAAGATTCCGTCCTGTCCCGTACAGTCAGATCTCGCTGGATTCCTTCCAGATACGGGACAAGCACACCGCCTTTCGATGACAGAAAAAATGCAGGCGTCAGTTCATCCATATGAAATCTTTTCAATCCGCCATCGGCTGCACGTTTCCAGAATTTCTGCAATTCTTCAAAACGCAGATAGTACAGACTGTCCCGGGCGGAGAAATAGATCAAAATAAAAGAGATTCCCTCCTGCTTTTCAAATTCCTCCATAAACTCGACCTGATGCGCATGAATATTGGCAAGAGGAAAACTGTCTGTCTTGCATTCTTTTGCATCAAAACAGATGGGGATTCCCTGTACAGCTCCGATATAATCCACCGTACTCTTTTGTTCAAAATAGGCAAGGGTGATTCGATGACTCTCCTTATCCATTTTGACCGGAGTGATCGGCGTAGGAATCTTCTGAATCAAAGCGAGTTTCTGCATTCTGTACTGCTCATTGGTTCGATTGACCATCTCCTCCAGCGTCGAACCCCGAAGCCCTCTGGAATTCCAGGTTGCCATTCTGTTCTCCTTTCCTGTCAGTCCTGCACGAATCCGTCTGCTGTATTCCCCGGCTGTCCGTCAGAATCTCGTATTAACCTGAACGTGTCTGTCCTATACGGTCGATCAGAATCCGGATCCGCCTTTAATAACAGACATTTTTGTAACAGGCCAGTAACGGAATACCGCCTTTCCCAGAATCTTATCCCTGCGTACAAATGTATTTACCCACTCTCTGGCATCTCTGGAATTCAGGCGATTGTCTCCCAGTACAAAATAACTGTCTTCCGGTACCGTAAACGGATACGTCAGACTGCCCCCGTCCGTAGAGGACGGAATCGGGCAGAAGCTGTCCTCCAGCGGGACTTCACTTCCGTTAATATATACGTTTCCATCATGAATATCTACGGTATCTCCGGGAAGTCCTATGATGCGCTTGATAAATAATCGGGATTCATCATCCGGATATCGGAAAATAATAATATCATACCGCTCCGGATCATTCTTTATATATGCAAGCCGGTTGCCGAATACTCGATCGCCGGTCATGATCGTCGGTTCCATGGATGCAGAAGGGATTCTTGCATTTACAACGATAAAGGTCTGCAGCAGTACCATGACGATCAGGACACCGCCGATCAGCTTGACATATTCCAGAATTTCCTTCATCAGAGTTGTATCTTCCTTATTTGTGTTATTTGCTTTCTGTTCTTTTTTTTCTGTATTCCTGCTATTCATACTCTCTCCCGTTTATAGATCCATGTACCAATGCCTTCAAAACCGTAGATGGATCTTTTTCAGATCTTTCGGAACATCCGCTGTGAACGTTTTTCCGGAAAGCTGTTTCAATCTCTGCATATCCGGAAACTCCACCCGATACGCATGCAGAAACTGTCTGCGCAGTCCGTATCTGCTTCGGAGCTGTTCGTTCAGAGTTTTACTGCCATATTTTACATCACCGAGAATCGGATGTCCATGAAAAGCAAGATGACTTCGAATCTGATGGGTCTTTCCGGTAATCAGATCCACCTCCAAGAGTGTACAGCTGCTTCCCATCAGTTCTGTATACCGCAGCGGTTTCCATGCGGTGTGTACAGGAGAAGCACCTTCCACCGGTTCGGAATACAGATGCACCTTGTTGGTCTGTGTATCTTTCAACAGCCAGGCACAGCAGTCCTGCGCATCGCGGATCTGCCCCTCAGCAGCAGCCAGATAATATTTGCTGATTGTACGTTCTCTGAGTTTTTCAGAAAGTTCTCTGGCTGCAGGCAGTGTTTTTGCCGCAAGAATAATACCGCTGGTATTGCGATCCAGACGATTCACAACAGAAGGGGCATAGAGACGAAGGCTCTCCTCTGTCAATTCTCCTTTATCACACAGATACTGCCGAAAACCTTCTACCAGAGATATTTCCCCTTTTCCGGAAGCCTGCGACAGCACACCTGCCGGCTTATTCAGAATAGCCGCATCTGCATCTTCATAGATGATCATGGACGAAATCTGTTCCGCCAGCTTTTTCACCGGATCGGAAGCTTGTTTGCTTTGCTCTGCGTTCTCTGTCTCCGTCCGATCGTTCTCTGCTGTCTGTCTGCCTGCAAATTTGGCTAAAGTCTCATCGGAGAAAAAGATGCGGATCCGATCCCCCTCCTGCAGGAGTTCTTTTCCGTCCATTTTCTTTCCGTTCAGAACTATATTTTTCTTTCGCATCTGCTTATACAGAAAACCGCTTCCTGCCTCCGGCAGATAGCGGCGAAGAAATTTATCTGCCCGCTGTTCTGCTTCATTTCTGTTGATCCGGATTTCTTTCATACACTGTCCCCTATAAAAGTCAATTGCCCCGATGCAAGCATCGGGGCTTCGTTGTCTTCTCACCTGCAGAATTCCCCTGTCTGCGGAAAAATTCTGTCCGATTATTATAATGTGATCTGCTGCAGAACCTGCACAGCCAGAGGATCTCTTTCCATTTCAAGTTCCTCTTTTCTGGCAGCCATCTGATCTGCTCTTTCCAGAAAATTCTTCTTCGTTCCTGTAGAAAAGATCTTGACGGCAACACGATATCCGGCTGCTGCAAGCTGTTTGCGGATATGTTCTTCGAAGAAATGCAGTTCTCTGGTTCCCAGATTTGTTTCCGTATATCCGACGGCGGTCTCTCCGCAGAGTACCATGGCGTCTACAAACAGATTTTTTTCATAAGTCGTAAAATAATTCTCGTAAAGCACGGGAAGTTCTCCCACATGGGCAGCTATCTCCCGATAGAGTTCCTCCGACATACTCCGGCATCGAAAGATCATGAATACCGAAACGGTTGCCATTGCTCCCGGAATACACCCGAGCGCAGCAATGATCGTATAGATGTTCCTGCGTTCACCATGATTCAGCTTTAAGCCGACAGCAAAGATTCCAAAATCGATCGCCCAGAAAATAAGCATGCGGATGAATCTTTTGATTTTCTGACTGCGGATATAGCCGAATTCACCTTTTTTAATCTTCATCCGTATGCATTCCTCCTGCGCCGTTAAATGACTGAGCCTTGTAAGACTGAGCGATCAGATCCAGCTGATCATGATAATGGATCAATTCATCCATATCGCCTTCACTGTAGATTCGATAGAATTCCTCCTGGATCTTCTCGATCTGTCTCCTGGATGTAACCTGATACAGGTTTTCGATGGTTGTCACAATATCCTCTACCAGATTATAGCGAAGCTGCGACGACATCTGCGCATCCATGATTTCCTCACGAACAGCGGACATTTCCTTATCCATAACGGTAATGGCCTCAGCCGTCGTCTGCAGACGATTGGCAACCTTCTGCGGAATTCTGCCCTTATATTTGTACTGCATCGAATGCTCTGTCGTAGCCCAGAAATCCATTGCCATTGTTCGAATCTGGATCTCAACATAGATCTGTTTGGGCCCATCCAGTGTATTTACCGTATAATTGGCAACCAGATGATAACTTCGGTAGCCGCTTTCTTTGTGATTACGAATATAATCCTTTACCTGAACAATTTCCAGATCATTCCGGCGCATCAGCATCTCCGAGATTTTTTCAATATCTTCCACAAACTGACAGATAATGCGGATACCAGCAATATCCTCTACTTCCTCTTCCATCTTGTCGAACGGAATCCCTTTTTTCTGCATTTTGTCCAGAATACTGGTAATACTTTTAACCCTTCCCGTCACATGCTCGATCGGACAATATTCCCCTCGCTTCTGATAGGAACGTTTTGTATTACGCAGCTTCAGCAGAAGTTCATCCACTGCCATAGCGTAAGGATTCAGTATTTTATGCCATAAAACAATATCCATACGAAAACCGCCTACTGTAAAAAATGAAAGGCAGCTCATCATTTCCGATGTGCTGCCCTGCTCTCAAGTTTATTCTACATCAATATCCATATCGTCATCAGCCTCGTCCTGCATGGAATGTACAGAACCGCTGTTCATCGGTGCAAGCTCGCTTCTGTTCTGATTTACAAGATCGTAATAACTCTGAAGAGAAGAGCTGAACTCATCATATCTCTGTCCAACCTCTGCAAGTGTATTACCCATAATAGCGGAAATATTCTCCAGAAGAGAATCGGTATAGCCAATAGCACTGGAACGAACCTGCTCAGCCTCGGCATTTGCGGAGGAAAGGATCTCTTCAGCCTGACGATTTGCTTCATTAACTGTATCCTGCGCCTGCGCATATGCAGCTTTCATGATCTCTGTCTCAGAGACAAGATGCTGTGCCTCCTCCTGTGCCTGTGCAACAAGTGCATCTGCTTTAGACTGTGCATCTGCCAGGATCGCATCTTTGTTGCCGATGATCTTCTGATAACGCTTGATCTCATCCGGTGTTTTCAGACGAAGTTCACGAAGAAGCTCTTCCAGCTCTTCTTTGTTAACAATGATCTTGGTTGTCGATAACGGCTGATAACGACAGCTTTCTACATACTCTTCGATTTCTTCAATGATCTGCTCAATTCTGCTGCTGCTCATCTATTATACTCCTTATCCCCTTTGAGTCATTCTATACATGGTATATGCAATGTTATTTATTCTGTTCCAGTTTCAGAAAAATCTCTTTTGCAATAAAATCAGGAACAAATTCACTGATATCACCGCCAAAAGAAGCAACTTCCTTAACTGTTGTTGAACTAAGATACGAATACTGCATTGACGTAAACAAAAATGTCGTATCAACGTCCGGTGCCAACTTTCGATTGGTCTGTGCCATCTGCATCTCATATTCAAAATCCGTAATCAGCCGAAGACCACGTACGATTACGTTTGCATGACATTCTCTGGCAAACTCAACAGAAAGCCCTTCAAAAGCACGGACCTCGACATTAGAAATGCCACTCGTAGCTTTCTTAAGTATATTAACACGTTCTTCTACAGAAAACAACGGAGTTTTTGCCGAATTATGTAATACACCGATGATCACTTTATCGAACAATTTAGAGGCTCTTTCAATAATATCCAGATGTCCGAAGGTCATTGGATCAAAGGTTCCCGGGTATACTGCTATCTTCATTTTTCCGACCTCCGCTTCAGGAAAAGATGTTCGTTATTCTTATAAAGCTTCCATTTCACACACTCATACGGAGAGGTATCTAGCCAGCTGAAATCCGTCTCCCGGGAAGCTTCCACAATAAACAAGGTATCCTCGGTTATACATTTGGCAGATTCCAAAGCCTCCAGTACCGATTTTTCCAGATCTTTCAGATAGGGCGGATCCATAAATACCACATCAAACGGCTTCTGGTGATTCAGAACCGCAACAGCGGAAACCGCATCCATCTGAAGAACTTCCGCCTTATCCTCCAGTCTTGTGAACTGCAGATTCTCCCGAATCACTTTCACGGCCTGTCGATTCTGTTCAACAAACACACAGTGCTCTGCGCCGCGGCTCAAGGCCTCGATCCCGATTGCACCGCTTCCTGCAAACAAATCGAGGAACCGGCATGCCGGAACCTCGGTCTGAATCACGTTAAATAATGTTTCTTTAATTTTATCCTGTGTAGGTCTGGTACTATATCCCGGCAGAGTCTTCAGCGGAAGACTTCTGCAGGTTCCTGCGATAACTCTCATTAAAACATGACCTCTTTGTATTGAATTCTCCAGTCAAGATCACCACGATCCAGTCCCATGATCAGCATCTCGGCTGTTGCTATATTCGTTGCGATCGGAATATTGTACTGGTCACAGCTTCTGATTACTTTCGATACATCCGGTTCCCGGGGACTGCTGATTGCCGGATTATAGAAGAAAATGACCATATCCATATCATTTCTCTCGATCATCTCGGTAAACTGTTTATCTCCGCCCAAACTACCTGCGAGGAATTTATGTATACGAAGATTTGTAACATCCTCAATTCTTCTGCCTGTAGTCCCGGTTGCATAGATCTCATGTCTGGCAAGAATTCCTTTATATGCGATACAAAAATCTTCTATCAGGCTCTTTTTACTGTTATGAGCAATGATTCCGATATTCATAAGTGCCTGTTCCTCCTTTATATGAGCATTAAATACCCCATATATATTATAACAAATGCACAAAGAATAGCAATCTATTTTTCAGAAAATATAGCATTTTTTATAATTGATTTTATATTCAAAAAGGAGTTCATGGAAAGCATGAACTCCTTTCTCTGTTCTGTATTGAAAAGCTCCTCCGATCAGATCTCGAAGCTGCCGATCTCCTCATCCTTGTTGATCACATAGTATACACGGTTTTCTTCCGGTTTTACATAGAGCTTTACATCAGCAAGATCAGCGGCATTTTTTCCCTGAGATGCCCAGATCTCTTTGACTGTGTTGACCATATCGTCGTATTTCACTTCCTTGCCTTCATACTGCAGAAGAACAGAAACCTTTGTGTCAGCTTTAACAGCTTTGCGAACAGCGTTCTTTACTGTCTTTGCAACCGGTGTCTTCTTTGCAGCTGCTTTCTTTGCAGCCGGAGCTTTTTTTGCCACAGCTTTTTCTTCAACAGCTTCCTCCGTTTTCTGAGCTGCTGCCTCTGCCTTTACTTCTTCCTTAACAGATTCTTCAGCCTTCGCTGTTTTTGCAGCAGCAGATTTTACAGAACGAACCGTTTTCTTTGCTGCTGCTTTTGTGGCAGCAGTCTTCTCTGCTGTTTTCTCAGCGGCTTTCTTAACGGTAGCTTTCACCTCTTCAACTGCCTTATCTGCACTTGCCTTTACTTCTTCAACATTGATATTCTTTTTTGTTGCCATAGTATATACCTCCTGTTTTCCCGGTATTTGTTTCCTGAAAACACAATTTCAAATTTACAAGGGGTATCATATGCCTTCTTTTTCGCTTTTGCAAGTTTTCGTCTTTTTTTCTGTACTTTTCCATAAAGAAAAAGAAGCTTTCAGACGACTACGTCGTCATTTTGACGTGCCAGATAAGACTCCAGACGCAGTTTTAAGCCCTGATTCTCTGCTGT
>JAUNAK010000112.1 GCA_030527665.1 Eubacteriales bacterium | reverse complement strand
GAGCTTCAGATTTGCAGAGTTTCAGAATCGCAGAAATTCAGAACTGCAGAGCAGGATACAGATCTCTCCCCATGGTTCGCGTTTGAAACAAGGGAGCGAGAAGAGGCAGCTGTATGCTTTCAATTGGATACATGCAGGTATAGACTGGACAGGGATTTTTATTTACGTTAAGATAGAACAAAACGTTTTGCGTATACAGAAATAGAAAAGGAGGGTATGACATGCCTATCAAGGTACAGAATGAACTTCCTGTTAAGGAAATACTGGAAAGTGAAAATATATTCGTTATGGATGAGGACAGAGCGATCCACCAGGATATCCGACCGCTGCAGATCCTGATCCTGAATCTGATGCCGCTGAAAGAGGATACGGAGCTTCAGCTTCTGCGCTGTCTGTCAAACTCACCGCTGCAGCTGGATATTACATTTATGGTTCCGGCAACACACAGAAACAAGACCGGTTCTCTCAGCCATATCAATAAGTTTTATGTGCATTTCAATGAGATCAAGGATAAATTCTTTGATGGTATGATCATCACCGGTGCTCCGGTTGAGAATATGGAATTCGAAGAGGTGGATTACTGGAAAGAACTGGTAAACATCATGGAATGGTCCGAGCGTCATGTGACTTCCACCATGTACCAGTGCTGGGGAGCTCAGGCGGCGATGTATCATTTCTTTGATATTCAGAAACGTAAGCTTCCGGAGAAGATGTTCGGTCTGTTCTGGCATCGGGTAAATGAGCGGAGAATTCCGCTGGTACGCGGCTTTGATGACAAATTTATGTGCCCGCATTCCCGTCATACCGAGATTCCCATGGATGAGGTCAGAAAGCATCCGGAGATCACCGTGCTTACCGAGTCGGAAGAAGCCGGTTTCCTGATCGGAATGGCAGATAACGGACGGAAAATTTTTGTACAGGGACATCCGGAATATGACCGCCTGACACTGGATAAAGAGTATAAGCGCGATACGGATAAAGGAATGGAGATCGCTGTTCCCAAGAATTATTATCCGAACGATGACCCGAAGAATACACCGCTTCTTACCTGGCGTGCGATCTCTGCAGCTTTGTATGCAAACTGGATCAACTACTACGTATATCAGGTGACTCCGTATGATATGTATGGAACACCGGATTTCGGCAAAAAATAATTCAAGTCGAGCTCTGTGAGACTTGGCTCGGGATTCGGGTCAGCTTTAGCTGACATCTACCCATCCGAAGCCGCACATATGTGCAGCTTCGGCGGTATACAGATGAATAGAAGGAGCCGGAAGAAAAATGCTGTTCAGGCATTTTTCTTCCGGCTCCTTCTTTGGATTTATGCACACGATCCGATGCAATGTTAATATGGCGCAAAGTTAATATATTTGATGAAGGAAGTTTTTCCAATTCAGTAATGTCGAGGAATTCTGCATGCACACGAGCACAAACTTTTCAATCTTTAGCAATCGCAGTCTTTAGCAATCCAGCTCAAACGGAATATACTGCTGGAAAGGAGTGCTGAGCTCACCGACGATGACCGCGTGCAGAATGCGTGCAGCGGAGGCACCGATGCTTTCCTGGTGATTGTTGATAAAGGGAATTCCGAGCTTATGAAGATCCCAGGTCTCACTGCTGTCGGCGATGATCATGCGGATCCTGCTGCGCAGTCCCTCCTGATTGAGATAATAATTGCAGCCTACACCGATGGAATCCAGCGTGCATACAACGGAATCGATGTCCGGATGCTCGACCAGGAGATCGCGGATCCCGTCATAGCCGCCTTCGAAGGTGGCATCCACATATTTGATCAGGGAATAATCGACGGACATGCGGTGATTCAGCTGGGACAGCAGACAGCCGTTGACGCGATTATTGTTGCGAGCCATCAGAATACTGGATTTCGAATCAAAGGAGATAACAGCGGTTTTCCGGCAGCCCTGCTCGATCAGATAATCCATGGCAGTCCGGGAAACACTGACTTCATCGCTTCCGATGGTATAGTTGGGAGCATCTGCATAAATGCTGCTTCCAATCTGGACAAGCGGATAGTCTGCAAGAAGTTCCTGCAGTTCCCGGCTGTCATCGGGAGTGTTCAAAAGCATGATTCCGGCAATCTGGTTTTTTAAAAGCTGCAGAGTATTGCGGATACTGCTCAGGTACTGCGGATTGTCATAGTAGCAGAATAGAACCTGATAACCGAGATCGATGATCTCTTTCTGAAAATTATTGCAGATCGGGGGATGATACAGACTTCCGATCAGTATGATCAGCTTTTTAGCACTGGTAGTCGTTCGAACCACTCGCTCCGGAACGATATATCCGGTACTTGTGATTGCATCCATGACCAGTTTCTTTTTTTTGGAAGATACAAGATTGCTTCCATTTAATACACGGGATACCGTGGCGGTAGAAACTCCTGCTGCGTTTGCTACATCATGTATTGTTGCCATGTAAAACCTCTTGGTCTTTGATAATCAGAGTATGGATCAGAATAGTATATACGATACATTTAGTATAGCAGACTGGTGAAAAGAATACAGTGAAAAATGTATAAACTTTCATGTAAGATCCGAGGAATAGATGAAACTACCCGGAGAATGATAATTTGGTTTTACATGAAAATAAGAAGAGATGCCGGTAGCTGCTTTAGCTGAAGAGAATTATATACGATAAGCAGTGTGGCGCATGCAACAGAATATAGGATTTGTTGCATATGTTCATGAAAAATGGATGAAAATATTTTAAAAACTTCCGATTTGTATACACAAATAGGGTGTGTATAGTTGGGATGGATGTGTAAATGTATATGTAATGAAATGAAAACCACTGTAAAACGCAATGAAAATAATGTAACGCAGGTGAAAAGATGTTACATTATAAACAACAGATCAACGCAGGGAGATGGTCCGGCGGAAAAACGGAGATCTTCCTCAATAAAAACACCAATCGAAAGTGAGGAGTTAAAATGACAACAGCAACTATTAAACATGAGCCGCTGAAGCCGTGGAATTATTTTGTATACGGCTTAGGCAACTTCGCTTCTCAGCTGTCCTGGACAATGGTAGGAACCTACCTGTCTGTATTCTACACCGACGTATTCGGTCTGGCACCGGGTGCGGTTGCACTGCTTATGCTGATCGCAAAAGTATGGGATGGAATCAACGACCCGATGATGGGAACCATCATGGAGCGTACACATACCAGATTCGGTCGTTTCAGACCCTATATTGCAGTAGGTGCATTTTTCCTTGTAATCTTTACTGTACTGACCTTTACTGTTCCGGGATTCTCCGACAGCAGTAAACTGATCTATGCATACATTACCTATATCGGTCTGGGAATGAGCTATACCGTAACAAACGTTCCGTATCTGGCACTTCCCTGTGTTATGTCTGCTGATCCGGAAGAGATCCGTAAGCTGAATGCAGCACAGATGATGGGTATGACCATCGGACAGATCCTGCTGAACCTGTTTGTACTGAAGATGGTTGAATACATCGGTAAAGGAGATCAGGCAAAAGGATACCAGGGAACCGCATTCATTCTCGTTATGGTTGCTCTTCCGATGTTCCTTGCCGTTGCTTACTTCTGTAAAGAAAAAGTTACTGTTAAGAAAGAAGAGCAGGGAAAAATCAGCGAAGCACTTCGTTATGTTGTTAAAAACAAAAACCTGCTGTGTGCTGTATCCTACTGTCTGATCAACATGACCGGTATGATGGGACGTATCGCAGTAGCTGTATACTTCTATCTGTACTGCGTACAGAACTTTGCATTCATTACTCTGTTCATGATGAGCCAGATGATCGTCGGAACACTGGTAATGCCGTTCACACCGAAGATCATCAAGAGATTCGGAAACAGAAACACCGCGATCCTTTCCATGCTGCTGCAGAGTATTCCGCTGCTGGCACTGTTTGTTGGACCGTATGAGAACATCGCATTTGATTTTGTCTGCCTGTTCATCTATGGTCTGGGCTACATCGCAGGTCCGTGCGGAAACTGTATGATCATCGATGCTATGGATGACTTCGATCTGAAGTACGGCGTTCGTAACGACGGTATGGTATTCTCCTTATCCGGTCTGGGCAACAAGATCGGTTCCGCAATCGGAAACGCAGTTTGTCTGGCAGTTATCGGTGCATGCGGATACTACGGCGGATGTGAGATCACTCCGACGATCCAGAGAGGTATCAACTTCTCCGTAAACGTATTCCCGGCAATTATTTATCTGATCGGTATCATCCCGCTTGCTCTGTACAAGCTGGACAAACCGGGATACATGGATGAGGTTCGTAAGGGCCTTGCAGAGCGCAGAGCAAAAGCTGCTGCTGCCGATAAACAGTAAGTATTTCTTGCTGTGAACAGCTGCATCTGTTACTATCAACAAGGGGAATGTGACGGCATTCCCCTTGTTTCATAAAAATAGTTAATATGAAGGTAGAAAGAATATGACTAAGAAAACGAAAATAAAAATCGGAATACTGGTAATGTGCATGAGCTCCTTATGCTATCTGTCTTTATCTCCGATCATTGCAGATGTAGCTGCTGACTTTCCGGCAGTGGATGTTTCTCTGATCCAGCTGATCATTTCACTGCCGGCTTTTATGTCAATTGTCTGTTCCCCGCTGTCCGGAAAAATGATCCAGTACATTCCCACCAGAACACTTGGCCTGTTCGGAATGAGTATGTATCTGATCGGCGGTCTGATTCCGTTTTTTCTTCATTCCAATATCTGGATCATTCTGGCATGCAGTCTGATCATCGGCATCGGCGGCGGAATTCTGAATCCGCTGATCAATGCCATTATCTGTGAGAATTTTGAATTGGAAGAGAGAGGACCGCTGATGGGTCTGAATGCGACCTTCGTTGCACTCGGAGCGCTCCTGTTTATTTTTGTAGGCGGACAGCTTTCCAGATTCGGATGGCATTACTGCTATCTGACTTTCCTTCTCACAGGAGTATATCTGGCCATTGTTGCCGTGACGATCCCGAAGGGAAAATCAAAGTCTGTCGAGTCTTCTTCACAGGGCTCCGGATTTGAGATGAATCCCTATATTGCCTTTGTCTTCGTCGTTGGCTTCCTGTTCTTTGTTTTCCAGAATGCATATAATACAAATTCATCCATCTATATCAGCGAGCGAGGCTTTGGTGGAGCGGATGTCGCAAGTATGGCAACAATGGCAAATACTCTTGGCGGAATGGTCGGTGGTGTTCTGTTCGGATTTCTGTACAAAAAGCTTTCAGATCATATCCACACAGCTGCACTTGCGATTCCTGCAGTCGGCTTCCTGCTTGCAAGCTTTGTTCCTGCACTGGGAAGCGTTCTTGCATCCGGTGCACTGGTCGGCTTCGGATTTGCGTTATACAATGCATCCGGAACCTTATTGCTTTCCAAGTACCTGAAACCGGAGAACAATGCTTTTACGGTTTCCATCTATCTGGCAGTGATCAATGTTGCCACATCCCTTTCTCCGCTGGTGGTAAATCCGCTGGCACGAATCATGGGAGAGGATATGCTGCAGCGTTTCCTGCTTTCCGGTGTTGTGATCGCGGTGCTGGCAGTGACGGCACTGGTTGTTAACCGGAAGCATGCGAAAGCATAAGAAACTGAGTAATAAGAATCACAAAATGAAAAAATTGCAATACAGAACAGGGATACGATTTCGGCAGTAAGCCGGAGCCGTATCCCTGTTCTGTGTTTGCCAGGCGTGTAAAGAGACGTCCGGTGGACGTTCTTTTGCTTTAAGTCCGGAAAACGATAGAAGAAGTGATAGAACAATAAAAAAGAATGAT
>JAUNAK010000003.1 GCA_030527665.1 Eubacteriales bacterium | reverse complement strand
ATCCTATAAGGGTATTCGCGCAGAGCTGCTGATCGGAAGAATTACAGTTCTGAAAAAATTACTCGCGGAAGCAGGAAAGCAGCAGCCGGAAAATACGGCTCAGGGAAAAACTGCTGCGAAGGCTGCTCATCTGTGATTCAAAATCGGTTTCTCTTCGAATTGCACGCACAAGAGAGTTGTAATCATTCATTTTTGCTGCGGCTGCTTTCATCATAATCATAAGAATACCCCCCAAAAAGATAGAAATATGCTTTTTTCAGAGTGTCTGTCGGATATACTTCCTGTGTTTGAAGCAGGAAGCGCAGGCACCGGTTACGAAAAATATTGTACTTGTGTACTTTCTATCTTTATTTTATAATCGGAAGATAATGAAGTAAAACTACGGTTTGTTTAGGATACATTAAGTAAAACTTAGCATAGAGCATGTATTTGCTTCGCAGATGGTTTTGACAGAGCAGACAAAACTGGCAGAGCAGACCGAACCGGCAGAGCAGCAGAAAAGGCAAGTGTGGTTCTCTGACATGCGGAAAATATTTTGGACAACCGAAAAAGGAGAGGATACATATGGATACAGCACGATATCGGGCATTTATAACGGCCGCCGAGACCGGAAGTATCCGCATGGCTGCGGAAGCTCTTGGATATACATCGTCTGGAATCAGTCAGTTGATCCACGCATTGGAAGAGGAGCTGCAGCTGACACTTTTTTTTCGAGGGAAAAAGGGTGTGACCCTGACAGCAGCTGGAGAAACGGTACTTCCTGTGATCCGACGTCTGGTCGCACAGGAGAATACACTGCTGCAGGTCTCGGCAGATCTGAACGGGAAAATATATGGTACGATCAATCTGGCTTCCTACCACAGTCTTGCATCTGCGTGGATGCCGGAACTGATCGGGGCTTTTCAGAAGGATTTTCCACAGGTCAGAATCAATTTATATGAAGGAACGCAGAAGGATATCGTACAGCGTCTTCAGGAGGGAAAGGCAGATCTGGCGTTTTTCAATAATTCGACGATGACCGGCAGATATGACTGGATCCCGCTCCAGGAGGATCCGATGCTGGCGGTGGTTCCGGATACGCATGCGATGGCAGGAGCTGTTTGTTTTCCTGTTGAAAAGTTTGCCGGTGAACGCTTTATCATGACCGAGCATGGTTTCGATTATGATGTTGTGGAGATCCTCGGACAGCATGGAATCGTGCCGGATGTGTATCTGTCTACCTTTGATAGCTATATTCTGTTGGATATGGTAGAGCGAGGATTGGGAATCAGTATGATCAATCAGGCAAGTCTGTGGAGATGCGGGGAAGAGCGCAGGCTGCGTGCGATTCCTATTGAGCCAAAGTATTCTCTGCAGATGGGAATTGCTGCGCTGTCACTGGAAACGGCATCTCCTGCGGTGCGGAAATTTGCGGAATATGCTGTGAAGAGGTTAAAAACAGATATATAAATAGATGCACAAGCAGGTGTATAAACAGATACGCAAATGGATATACAAATAGATGCGTAAATAGATATATGATCAGATAGGAATAGGAAGAGCGAGATGGAGAAATATTTTGATATAAATGAACATGGCTTCAGTATTCGCTGCAAGCTCTATTACAATAAGGATATCCGCAGTCTGACCCATATTGTGATAGCTACGTATGGATTCGGCGGAAATAAGGATAACAAGGCAATTGAAAAGTTTGCGGATCGGATCACTACCAAATACAAAGGCTACGGAGTTGTGTGTTTTGACTGGCCTTGTCATGGAAAGGATGCCCGCAACAAGCTGATACTGGAGGAATGCATTACATATCTGGAGCAGGTGAAAAATTATGTGAAAGAGGAGATGCATGCGGAAAAGATCTATAATTATTCCTCCAGTTTTGGTGCATATGTAACTCTTCGCTATATCGATGAAAAGGCAGAAGATCCTTTTGACAGAACAGCGTTTCGCTGTCCGGCAATCTGTATGTATGATGCCATGGCGCAGCATATTACAGATGAGGATTGGAACAAGCTGAATAAGGGAAAAGAGATCCTTCGAGGATTTGACCGTAAAATTAAAATATCCAAAGAGTTTCTGGAAGAATTGAAAGAACATGACGTCAGTCAAAATGACTATCTGGAGTATGCGGATAATATTCTGATGATTCATGGAACAAAGGATGATATGGCTCCGTTTGCTGTTGCGGAAGCATTTTCAGAAAACAACGTGATCGAACTGGTGGCTGTGGAAAATGCCGATCATCCATTTTCAAATCCGGATTATATGGATTTTGCTATTCAGAAGATGATCGAATTTTTCGAGCCGTAAAACAAGAAAATAAAAACAAATTTGATAAGAGAAGAATAAAAACAAATTTCGTGTGAAACGATTTGGAAAACGCTGTCCGGCATGGCTGCTTGTGCAATCATGCCGGACAGCATTTTTTATTGATCGAGCAATTTGATTAAGAAATGGAATTTTCATAAGAAAGTTAAAAAATAACTTTATATTAATTGACAAAAAAAGATTTTCTGTTAATATCTACTAATGGAAGTTGTATATAATTAACTATCGTTACATGACGATAATTTCGGGCAGTAAGAAAGGAAGAATGAATGAAAAGAATAACAAGAAAAATTGGTGTTCTGCTTCTTGTGATGGTAATGGCTTTGAGCAATTCCGTTGCTGCAATCGCAGAAACAAATACACCACAGGCAGAAGTAGTCGATGTGAAATCAGGTAATTACTATCGGCTTTTTTACCAGTTACAATTTGCGGATGCCGATGAATGGCTGAATGCAATCACAGAAATCAGTACAGACAGTTCTGTGTATGCGAAAGCGGATGCACTGGATCGAAATGTAAGATACCAGAGCTATATCTGGGCAGTGAATAATGGTACCTTGTATATCAGCGATGAGCAGGAAGAACATATTGCCTTTACGATCAAAGCGGAAGGCTACAAGGATACAGTGGTTGATCTGGGTACCAGAACCTATGACAGTTCGCGTGGTGTATACAGTTATGAGGGCGTGACAGTAACTGTGCTGTCTTCTGAATATACGGTTAGCTTTGCAGGCAATGGAGGCAGCGAGGTACCGGCACAGGTCATTGCAGAGGGCGAGACGCCAGCTGCTCCGGAAACTCCGGTAAGAGAAGGATATACATTCACCGGATGGTTTGCAGATGAAGAACTGACCGTTCCTTATGATTTTGCAGCAGAGGTAACCGGTGATATTACATTGTATGCTGGTTGGAAAGAGACTACTTACAAGGGAATGTACAAGATCTATACCTGGGTTGAGTCCAGAGGAATGTACAGACCGTATAAGACAGGAAATACAGTTGAGTCGACGGATCCTGTTGCATCGATTCCTACAGGTGCCATTGCAGGTGCAGATGTAACGATCGAAGGCGAGACATATCGTCAGATCGGCTGGACAGTTGGAAATGCATCTTACAAAGTTGTTCGTACAGAAGCAGGCGCAGCAGTAGGAGAGAATCTGGCAGCTGATATTTCCGGACTGGCAAGCAATCGTTATCTGGAAGTATTTGCAGCATACGAGAAAGTAGAAAATAAATCCTTTACCGTTCGCTTTGAGGGTAATGGTGGCAGTGAGACAGCGGAGCAGGTCGTAGCACAGGGAGAAAAAGCAGCAGAACCGACAGTACCGGTAAAAGAGGACTATACATTCACCGGCTGGTTCACAGATGCAGAGCTGACAGCAGCATATGATTTTGCAGCAGAGGTGACCGGTGATATCACACTGTATGCAGGCTGGAAAGAGACTACTTACAAGGGAATGTACAAGATCTATACCTGGGTTGAATCCAGAGGAATGTACAGACCGTATAAGACAGGAAATACAGTTGAGTCGACGGATCCTGTTGCATCGATTCCTACAGGTGCCATTGCAGGTGCAGATGTAACGATCGAAGGCGAGACATATCGTCAGATCGGCTGGACAGTTGGAAATGCATCTTACAAAGTTGTTCGTACAGAAGCAGGCGCAGCAGTAGGAGAGAATCTGGCAGCAGATATTTCCGGACTGGCAAGCAATCGTTATCTGGAAGTATTTGCAGCATATGAGAAAGTCGTACCGGCATCGATCACGATCAGCGACGAAGCAGTATCTATGGTAACTAACAGTACATACCAGCTGGCAGCAGCCGTACTTCCGGAGAATACAGCTGATAAAACCGTTACCTGGACATCGGATGATGAAAGTGTTGCTACTGTCGATGAAAATGGTCTTGTAACAGCACATCGTTACGGAAACTGCGTAATTACCGCAGCTGCAGCCAATGGAGCTTCAGCAAGCTGCAGCCTTACTGTTAATTTCTACGATGCAGTTGTCGGTGTTTCCGATAGTGCAGGAAATACCATTACAAAGAACATTGCAGACTCTATTAACTGGATGGCTGATGCAGGAATCACAAAGGGTTATGATCGTGTTTATTTTGGTTCCTTTAATGAAACATCCCGCAAGGATTTCGTGATCTTCCTCTGGAGATATGCCGGCAGACCGGAAGCTGAAACTGTAAAAGCATTTTCTGATGCAAAGTATGCAAAAGAATCTGACACATACAAAGCTTTGGCATGGGCAACTTCTGAAGGAATCATCAATGGATATGCGGATGGAACCTTCAAACCGAATGATCCGGTAACAAGAGCACAGGTTGCAGTTATGCTTTGGAAATATGCAGATAAACCGGAAGCTGCTGCAGTCAGCTCCTTCCCGGATGTAAAAGCAGGACAGGATGGACTTACTGCCAATATGGTGAAAGCTGTAAACTGGTGCGAGTCGGCAGGACTTGTAAAAGGATACAGCAGCGGCAAATTCCAGCCTAATGGAAAGTGTCTGCGATTCCAGATGTCGATCATTCTGTACCGCTACAGAAATGCATTTGATAATAATAACTAATACAAAAAAGATCGGCCTCACGGCCGATCTTTTTTGTTCAATTGCAGAAAGTGTTTAAGAAAACAGATAATGCATGAAATAATCCACCATCTTGTACCACCAGGGCCAGTCATGATTGACATCATAGCCCCAGAGATCTACCCAGGTATGAATACCTTTGGACTCGAGGATCTGTTTCATACGCTTCGTGTATTCCGGCATCTCCCAGGCACCCTGCCCGGAGCAGAGCACGGATTTCCCCTGGTTATACAGCTCGATATACGGGTGATCAGCCGGCATATTTGCCAGAAAATCGATCGGAGAGTAGAAATAGGTCAGATCGTCATGGTAATCGCCAAAGCCAAAAGTCGAAGTATAGATTCCGCTGATCGCCAGCAGCTTTGTGAACAGGTCCGGACATCTGTAATAGAGGATCGCAGCATGTGTTGCACCCAGGCTGCAGCCCATGACCATCATTTTGCCCCCGGCAAAAGGAACAAGCTCATCACAGATAAAGGTGAGCCAGCGCTCATAGAGCTCTGCCTTTTTGCGTGGATCGGCATGGGGATCGGACCAGGTCTCCCGGTCAACGGTATCGATGGAGTAAACCGTAATCTGGCCGCTCTCGATCCAGGGAGCCATGGTGTCCACCATCCGGTAGTTCTCGAAATCATAGAATCTTCCATCCTGACAGGGGATGAAAAGCACCGGGAATCCGGCATGTCCCCAGGTTTTCACTTCCATATCCCTTCCCATGGAAAGACTGTAGTCTTTATAATATTTAATTTCCATTGATTTCCCCCATTGCTTTCAGGAAGGCCATCATATCCTCTTCCTCCGTAAAGGAAGCGATGGTAATGACATTGCCCATAGCGGCAGCCATCGCCTCGGGGAGGCGGAAAACACGGATGATATTTTCCGGATAGAGTTCTCTGGCTGTCTCATCGGTAAGTTTGTAATCTTTGCTGTCTCTGCGGCCGATAAATGCACAGTATTTATGTTCTCCCTGCGCGGTCTCGGAGTGTCCGAAGACGACCATGTCAGCCCAGATCTTATAAACATCGGTCGTATGTGCATAGTTCATCATATCCGGAAGGAAAACGCCTGCCGGACGCATATTTACTTCCAGACCGACAATGGCCCCCTTCTTTCCCAGACCTTCCTGGTCTTCATTCAGACGGAAAAACTCCAGATGAATAAATCTTCCACGTACATGGAAGGCTTTCAGTGTCTTCCGTCCTGCCTCACGGATATCTTCCGGCAGATCCTTGCGGATATAGCAGAGAGAATTGCCTTCATCATTCACGGTATCCATGATGGAATCCAGTGTGACGTTGCCGGTCTCAAACAGAACTTCGCCATCAAGGTTGACAATGGCATCGTAACTGTTGACCGTTGCGTTGACATATTCTTCCATAATGAAAGGTACATCCGGATATTCCGCAGCGCGTTCAGACAGAAAAGCATCCAGATCATTCTCACATTTCAATTTATAGGTATGGGAAGCACCCACACCGTTATCCGGTTTTACAACGACCGGATAGCCGACCTCCCGAATGAATTCCAGACAGTCGTCTTTTGCCTGTACCAGATGGTATCTGGCGGTCGGAATGCCTGCAACCGCATAGTTTGCCTTCATGGCACTTTTATATTTGATGCAGGTCATATCCTCCGTGTGAAAACCGGTGGGAATATTGAAATCGGTGCGAAGGGAAGCATCCTGCATCAGCCAGTATTCGTTGTTGGATTCCAGCCAGTCGATGCGGCCGTATTTGAAGGCAAAATATGCACAGGCACGATACACATCGTCATAATTTTCCAGAGAGTCGACCTTGTAGTACTCGGTAAGACTTTCCTTCAGCTGCGGAAGCAGTTCATCATAGGGCTGATCTCCGATTCCCAGTACGTTCATGCCGTTGTTTTTCAGATGCATGCAGAATAAATAGTAGTTTTCCGGGAAATTCGGTGAAATGAATATAAAATTCTTCATTGTTGTGGTTCCTTTTACAGTGTTTAGTATTGCGGGTTTTCATACAGAAGTACGTTGATAAAAATCGGGATCTGCTTCTCCCAGGATGCTTCGCAGTGCCGGCCGCCGGCAATGACACGCTGCGTAAGCGCAATATCCTTGTTGATGATCAGCTTACCGAAATTGGCAAAAGCATTTGCCGAACCGCCTTCCATCGTCATTTCCTCTGTACCGAGGTCCATGTATATGGTCGTATCCGGAGCTGTTCTGCAGGTTCGGATCAGCGTCTGCATTTTCTTGTAGCAGAGAAAAATAGACGGAGACAGGGCAGCGCATCGGGAAAAGTAGGCGTTGTAATGCAAAACGGCATAGAGGGACATAAGACCTCCCATAGAGGAACCGGCGATAAAGGTATGCTCCCGATCGGGATGGGTTCGGTATGTACGATCGATGCGCGGTTTCAGTTCATGCAGAAAGTACTGCATGGTTTCATCACCCCGGCCGATGACTGTTCCGAATGTTTCATCCGAAAAGCGGTACGGGGAGTATTCGCTGATGCGTTCTCCGTTGGGACCGTGGTGACATTCCAGAGCAGCGACGATCAGCGGTGTTCCGGTGCGGTCCAGGTAGTCTCCGAGTCCCCAGCTTTTTCCATAGGTGGCATGGGTATCAAAAAATACATTGTGTCCGTCAAACATATATAAGACCGGATATCTACGGTCAGGATTCGAATCATATTCCGGGGGAAGATAGATATACAGTTTTCGTTCTTCATCTCCCGTAAATGCCGGATAGAGTATTTTTTCAGTGATGATCAAGGCATACTTCCTTTCCCGTTATTGTAGACTGAATTTCGTGTTTTATTTTAGCACAAAATGGAAATGATAACAAATATTCCTTGGTGAAAACGATTCCAAAATAAAAATTGAATCACAATTGTCAGAATAGGGAGAAAATTCGCTGTTTGGGAGTGCGAGAGGGATGACGGCAAAAACATTGTTGATAAAAATGTGGATTCGGTAAGGAAATTCTGCACGCAGGACTGTAAGTCGAATCTGCTGCCTGCAGAAGGGGACAGCTCCAGGGGAAATAAATGGTTCATTTGTGGATGGGAGATGAAGCTTTGCGAAGAAAATTGTATAAAATAGACAAAAGAAAGGTTGTTATTTTATTGACAAATTACCTTGTTAATAGATTGACAATGACGTTTCGCAGGAGCACAATTTAATTAGCTGATGCAGCAAAGGGTTTTGCGCATGAAAAAAACATATATGAACGCATAGCAGGAAAATATAAGGAGGAATTCGTAATGGCTAAAAAAGTAGTACTCGCAGGAGCATGTCGTACAGCAATCGGAAAAATGGGCGGCGGATTGAGCAAGGTTCCGGCAGCGGAGCTGGGTTCTATTGTGATCCGGGAAGCACTGAAAAGGGCAGGTGTACCGGCTGAACAGGTAGAACATGTATATATGGGCTGCGTTATCCAGGCAGGACAGGGACAGAACGTTGCACGTCAGGCGGCATTGAAAGCAGGACTTCCAGTTGAGTCTACAGCGGTTACGATCAATGTTGTATGCGGATCCGGTTTGAACTGTATCAACCTTGCAGCACAGATGATTCGTGAAGGAGATGCAGATATCGTCGTAGCAGGCGGCGTAGAGAATATGTCCATGGCTCCGTATGCACTGATGCAGGGACGTTTCGGCTATCGCATGAATAACGGAAAAGTTGTTGATACCATGGTTAACGATGCCCTGTGGGATGCATTTAACGATTATCACATGATGATCACAGCCGAGAATGTCTGTGAGCAGTGGGGAATCACCCGTGAAGAACTGGATGCTTTTGCTGCACACAGCCAGCAGAAATGCGAGGCAGCGATTGCAGCAGGTGCTTTTGACGACGAGATCGTTCCGGTGCAGATCGGTGTAGACAAGAAGACAAAAGAACAGATCATGTTTACAAAGGATGAAGGACCGCGTCCGGGAACAACAGCAGAATCGCTTGCAAGACTGAAATGCTGCTCCGGTAAGCAGGGCGGACTGGTAACTGCAGGCAATGCATCCGGAATCAACGACGGTGCAGCTGCTATCGTACTCATGAGTGAAGAAAAGGCAAAAGAACTTGGTACGACACCGATGGCATACTGGGTGGCAGGTGCTCTTGGCGGCGTAGATCCGGCCATCATGGGTGTCGGACCGGTTGCATCCACGAAGAAAGTAATGAAGAAAACAGGACTTACGATCGATCAGTTCGATATTATCGAAGCAAATGAGGCGTTTGCTGCACAGTCGATTGCCGTACAGAAGGAGCTTGGCTTCAAGGATGAGCAGCTGAATCCGAACGGCGGCGCAATCGCACTCGGACATCCGGTAGGCGCATCCGGCTGCCGTATCATGGTAACACTGCTGCATGAGATGGCTAAGAAGGATGCCAAGACAGGACTTGCAACTCTGTGCATCGGCGGCGGCATGGGCTGCTCCACAGTTGTAACAAGAGAATAAAAAGGAAACGAAGGAGACAGCACATGGAATTTATAACATATGAAGTAAATAACGCAGTTGCAGTAATTACGATCAATCGTCCCCGTGCTTTGAATGCTCTGAACAGTCAGGTTCTGGAGGAACTGGATCAGACGCTGGATGCGATCGATCTTGAAGTGGTTCGTGCTGTGATCCTTACCGGTGCCGGAGAAAAATCCTTTGTTGCCGGTGCGGATATCGGTGAAATGTCCACATTGACCAAGGCAGAGGGCGAAGCTTTCGGCAAAAAAGGAAATGATGTTTTCCGCAAGCTGGAGACACTTCCGGTTCCGGTAATTGCCGCTGTAAACGGATTTGCACTGGGAGGCGGCTGCGAGATCGCCATGAGCTGTGATATCCGCATCTGCTCGGATAATGCCGTGTTCGGACAGCCGGAAGCAGGTCTGGGAATTACACCGGGATTCGGAGGAACACAGCGTCTGGCAAGAATCGTCGGAGTAGGTATTGCCAAGCAGATGATCTATACCGCACGCAATATCAAGGCACAGGAGGCATATCGGATCGGGCTGGTAAATGAGATCTACAGTGCTGCTGTGGACGAAGCCGGCAATGTGACAGCAACTGCACAGGAAAATCTGATGGCAGGTGCGCAGAAGATCGCGGCAGGTATTGCCAGAAATGCGCCGATTGCAGTTCGCAACTGCAAGAAAGCAATCAACGAAGGCCTGCAGACAGATATTGATCAGGCAATCGTGATCGAAGAGAAACTATTCGGTGACTGCTTTGAGACGGAAGACCAGAGAGCGGGAATGGGAAATTTCCTTGCTCCGAAGGATCAGAAACTGAAAACAGTTCCGTTTAAAAATCGATAAAAGCGGAGACAGGAGGAAAAAAACGATGAAAGTTGGTATTATCGGTGCCGGTACAATGGGCCAGGGAATTGCAAAAGCGTTTGCACAGACAGAGGGATTTGAGGTAGCACTTTGCGACATCAAGCAGGAATGGGCAGAAGGCGGAAAAGCAAAGATCGAAAAAGGATATGCACGTCTTGTTTCCAAAGGAAAAATGACACAGGAAAATGTAGATGCGATCCTTGCAAAGATCACACCGGGACTGAAAGAGGAGCTTTGCGCGGATTGTGATCTGATCGTAGAAGCTGCATTCGAGAAGATGGAAGTAAAGAAGGCAACCTTCACGGAACTGGATGTGATCTGTAAACCGGAAACCATCTTTGCATCCAATACCTCATCCTTGTCCATTACCGAGATCGGCCAGGGAATCAGCCATCCGCTGATCGGCATGCATTTCTTTAATCCGGCAGATCGTATGAAACTGGTAGAGGTTATTGCAGGCGGCAATACACCTGCAGATATTGTTGCCAGAATCAAGGAAATCGCTGAGAAGATCGGTAAGACACCGGTACAGGTAAATGAGGCTCCGGGATTTGTTGTTAACCGTATTCTGATCCCGATGATCAATGAGGGTGCGTTCCTGAAAATGGAGGGAGTATCCGATATCGCCGGAATCGATGCGGCAATGAAGCTGGGGGCAAACCACCCGATGGGACCGCTGGAGCTCGGAGATCTGGTCGGTCTGGATGTTTGTCTGGCAATTATGGATGTTCTCTATAAAGAGACCGGTGACAGCAAATATCGTGCGTGTCCGCTTCTTCGCAAGATGGTGCGCGGCGGAAGCCTTGGAATGAAGAGTGGAAAGGGTTTCTATGTATATAATGCGGATCGTACAAAGACACCGGTAGATCAGCTGTAATGCAGCAGATGCGGCCAGGAATCCTTTCTCCGTAGGAAGAAAGGCATAATGGCATCGATTTGATTCCCGATGATCATATAAGAACAGAAGCAGCTGACATAGATCCTGTGTCAGCTGCATGCAATATTCCAGGAGGAAATATTTATGGATTTTACATTAGACAAAAAACACCAGATGGCCCGCGATCTGTTCAGACAGTTCGCTGAGACAGAGGTTGCACCTCATGCACAGGAGGTAGATGAGACCGAGAAATTTCCGCGTGATACAGTTACCAAGATGCAGAAGAGCGGATTCTTCGGAATTCCTGTTCCGAAGGAATACGGCGGACAGGGCTGTGATCCGCTGACCTATATTATGTGTGTGGAAGAGATGGCAAAGGCATGCGGAACAACTGCGGTTGTTGTTTCGGCACATACCTCTCTTTGTATCGATCCGATCCTTACCTATGGTACGGAAGAACAGAAGCAGAAATATCTGCCGAAACTTTGCAATGGTGAATTGCTTGGAGCTTTTGCACTGACAGAACCCGGTGCAGGAACCGACGCACAGGGAGCGCAGACAAAAGCAGTACGTGACGGTGACGAGTGGATACTGAATGGTTCTAAATGCTTTATTACTAACGGTAAGGAAGCGGATATCTATATTGTCATTGCTATTACATCTGTAACAGAGGATAAACGCGGACGCAAGAAGAAAAATTTCTCAGCCTTTATTGTTGAAAAAGGAACACCGGGATTTTCTTTTGGAACCAAAGAGAAGAAGATGGGTATCCGCGGTTCCGCAACCTATGAACTGATCTTCGAGGATTGCCGTATTCCTGCTGATGCACTGTTGGGACCGGAAGGCAGAGGTTTCCCGATCGCCATGCATACACTGGATGGCGGACGCATCGGTATTGCTGCACAGGCACTTGGTATCGCACAGGGGGCGCTGGATAAGACCATTGCCTATACCAAAGAGAGAAAACAGTTCGGCCGCTCGATCGCTGCACAGCAGAATACACAGTTCCAGCTGGCTGACATGGCGACCCGTGTAGAGGCAGCAAGACTGCTCGTATATAAAGCTGCTATGGCAAAAGCAACGCAGAAAGTATATTCTGTAGAGGCTGCACAGGCAAAGCTGTTTGCATCAGAGGCTGCTACTGCCGTTACAAGCAAATGTGTACAGCTCTTCGGCGGTTACGGATATATCCGTGAATATGATGTGGAGCGTATGATGCGTGATGCGAAGATCACCGAGATCTACGAGGGAACCTCCGAGGTTCAGCGTATGGTAATCTCCGGTGCACTGCTGAAGTGATAGGATGAAAGGAGATCATATACATGAATATCGTTGTATGTATTAAACAGGTTCCCGATACAAAGGATGGCGTTCGTTTTAATCCGGATGGTACGCTTGACAGAGCGTCCATGCTGGCAATTATGAATCCGGATGATAAAGCCGGACTGGAGGCGGCATTGCGGATCAAGGATGCAAACGGTGCAAAGGTTACCGTTCTGACAATGGGTATTCCGAAGGCAGAAGCAGTGCTGCGGGAAGCTCTTGCCATGGGTGCAGATGAGGCGGTTCTGATCACCGACCGCTGTCTGGGCGGTGCAGATACATGGGCTACATCCTCGACCATTGCAGCCGGATTACGCAATCTGGAGTATGATCTGATCATTACCGGCCGTCAGGCCATTGACGGTGATACCGCACAGGTCGGTCCGCAGATTGCCGAGCATCTGGGACTGCCGGTTATCTCCTATGCTGAGGATATCAAGATCGAAGGAGATTCCGTTGTTGTTAAACGTCAGTATGAGGACAGATATCATATGCTGAAAGCACAGATGCCCTGCCTGATCACTGCACTTTCCGAGCTGAATGAGCCCCGGTATATGACACCGGGCGGCATTTTTGATGCTTTTGACAAAGAAATCACCGTATGGGGAAGAGATGATCTGAAGGATCTGGATGATGCCAATATTGGTCTGAAGGGTTCTCCGACCAAGATCGCAAAGGCTTCCGATAAAGTACCGAAAGGAAAAGGCGAGAAAGTAAACCTGGATCCGAAGGAAGCTGTAGAGTACCTGATGGGGAAATTTGCAGAAAAACACATCATTTAATGACCGCAAGCAGGCAGGAGGAATTCAAATGAATTTAGAAGAATATAAAGGCGTATATATTTACGCACAGCAGGTGGATAATCAGCTGAGTCCCATCGCATTCGAACTGATCGGAAAGGCCAGAGAACTGGCAGCTGCACTGGAAACCGAGGTAACGGCTGTCCTTCTCGGAACAGGTGTTGAATCTCTTACAGATGAACTTGGTGCATATGGAGCAGACAAGGTCATCGTTGTAGATGATCCGAAACTGGAAGTATACAGAACCGAGCCTTATGCACAGGCAATGGCAGCAGTGATCAATACCTATAAACCGGAGATCATGCTGGTAGGAGCTACCGCGATCGGACGTGATCTGGGACCGACCGTTTCCGCCCGTGTAAAAACAGGACTGACTGCAGACTGTACAAGTCTGGAAATCGGTGATTTCCCGCTTGTTGCACGCCCCGGAAAAGAACAGAAGCACAACCAGCTGCTGATGACCCGTCCGGCATTCGGCGGCAATACTATTGCAACGATCGCCTGCCCGGACAACCGTCCGCAGATGGCAACCGTTCGTCCGGGTGTTATGCAGAAACTGCCGAAGGATACAGAGCGTAAAGCGGAAGTAATTCATTTCAATCCGGAACTCAAAGACAACAACCGTGTGGTTGAGATCCTCGATGTTGTAAAGGCTGTGGGAAATGTAGAGAATATCATGGATGCAAAAGTTCTTGTATCCGGCGGTCGTGGTGTGGGAAGTGCCGAAAACTTCAAACAGCTGGAGGAACTGGCCGGCTGCTTTAAGGGCGGTATGGTATCCTGCTCCCGTGCGGTTGTAGAGAACGGATGGCTTCCGATGGATTATCAGGTTGGACAGACCGGCAAGACCGTTCGTCCGCAGATCTATTTTGCAATCGGTATCTCCGGTGCGATCCAGCATGTAGCCGGAATGGAAGAGTCTGATCTGATCATCGCCATCAATAAGGATGAAGATGCTCCGATCTTTGAAGTTGCCGATTACGGCCTGGTAGGAGACTGGAAAAAGATTGTTCCGCAGCTGATCACAGCAATGAAGGAAAAACAGAACGCCTGAATATAATAGAAGGACCGCATGAATGATACGTCCCCTCATTACCGATAAACCGGTAGGGAGGGGACATATTAAAATTCGTGCGGTCCTTTTTTATGCAAAGGAATGCAGAGAAGTAAAGTGACAGGCTTTTTCCTGAGATTCCTTTCGGTTTATTTATTTGATACGGCGAAGGATGCTTGCCAGAACAGCTCCGGAGATATTATGCCATACAGAGAAGATCGCTCCCGGTACGGTAGCCATTGCAAGATCCGGGAATGCGGTACCTGCAAGAGAGGTTGCCAGACCGGAGTTCTGCATACCGATCTCAATAGAAAGAGCTTTCTTTCTGGAGAGCGGAAGATGGAGGATCTGACCAAGACCGAAGCCGCATGCATAGCCGAGCAGGTTGTGAAGGATAACGACAGCGAATACGATCAGTCCTGTGGAGAGGATCTTTTCTGCGTTATGAGATACAACAGCAGCTACGATAAGAGTAATGGCAATAACGGAGACCATCGGAAGTACTTTTACCAGTTTCTCGGTGTATTTGCCCCAGAAACGGTTAATGATGAAACCAAGTGCGATCGGAATAATAACGACTTTTACGATGGAGAGGAACATGCTGACGATATCTACATGTACGGTGGTACGGAGCAGCAGATAGGTGATTGCCGGTGTCAGGAACGGAGCAAGCAGGGTGTTGACTGCAGTCATACCAACGGAAAGTGCTACATCACCGTCACTGAGGTAGGTGATAACGTTGCTGGAAGTACCTCCCGGGCAGGTTCCGACAAGGATGACACCTGCAAGCAGGGCAGCATCCAGACCGAAGAGCTTGCCGAGAATAAATGCCAGGATCGGCATCAGGGTGAACTGCGCCAGACATCCGATCAGAACATCACGCGGTCTGGTGAAGACGATCTTGAAATCGGAAAGCTTTAAAGTAAGTCCCATACCGAACATAACGATCATGAGCAGGTAGTTTACCCAGCTTGTCTGAATCCAGAGTGTGGATTTCGGTACGAAAAGAGAGAGTGCGGCAACGACGAGTACGATCACAGCCATGTATTTGCCGAATGCATCGCTGATCTTTTCAAGTGTTTTCATGGTATTACCTCATTTCTTCTTTTTTTGTGCAGCGTCAGCTGCACGGTATTGGCAGGAAATATTCCTGCAAAAGACGGTTCCCATTCTATTCCTTAAAAATTACGGAAATATTGCGAAAGCTATAAATTTACAAGAAGAAATGGGCGATTACCGGAAAATTGTGTGGGAAAAAGTAGAAATGGTATAGAAATTGCACGGTCGATCCTGACTGCGGAAAACAGGAGAGTCACTTTGTCGGGGGATTGTTCCGACTTCACTGGATGCCTCTGGTAAGAGGCGGACTTGCTTGCTGCAGGAGATGAAAAAAGCTCCTCCGCAATGCGGAGGAGCTTTCTGAAGAATATTCATTCTTTTAATTATTTGTCGTATGCATGAACACCCTTGTCAAGGTCTGCACGGATCTCAGCAACTTTCTTATCGTTCAGCTTGTAGAAGAACAGCGGAACGATACTGATGAATACGAGTACAAGCGGAACCAGGTTAACAACGATGTTGATACCCTGTTTAGCAGCCGGTGTCTGCTCAGCACCTGCAACATAACCAGCAGCTGCAAGAAGAAGAACACCTGCGGAACCGGAGATAGCAGTGGAGATCTTAACACCGAAGCTCAGCATGGAAGCTGCGATACCTTCCTGACGTCTGCCAAGTTTCCAGTCGCCGTACTCGATGGAGTCGGAAACCATACCCGGGCAGATAGCAGCTGCGGAGTTTGTCCAACCACAGATACCGGAAACAACCAGAAGATAGGTTTTGTTGCACTCCGGATTGATGAACAGAAGACCGAAGCCGATCATCATGATGATGTTCAGAACGATCATGTAACCTTTCTTACCGAAGATCTTGATACCAACCGGAAGAGTGATGGTTGCAATCAGCTGCAGAATTGTCATTACGGAGAATACCTGAGCGATAACTGTGAAATCACCAACAACATAGATGATGTAGTAGGTCAGGATACCCATACGACCGGAGATACACATAGCACCCAGAACGGTTGCCAGAACGACCATCATCAGCTGGTCATTTTTAACGATCTCACGAAGGGATTTAACAAAGCCCATCTTCTCAGCGGCTGCACCGGAGTGAAGCTGCTCGGTGTAGGTCTCTTTGCAGCCCAGTGCGCAGAGCCAGAACAGCGGAACCATTACGATGGAAAGAATAACGGTGAACCAGAAATATCCGGTAGCGTTAGCAACATCGGATTTGGAGAAGTACAGGATCGTCGGCATAGCTACTGCAGAAAGGATGATACCAACTACTGCACCACCGATACCACGAGCGGTAGCAAGGTTCATACGAACGTGAGAATCAATAGCAGTTACATGCTGCAGGGACTGGTAAGCGATGGATACTGCTGTATACATCATACCGGTACCAACATAGGTAATCAGACAGATGATAACTTTTGCTGTTCCCTGAACCGGGAATACAGTAAAGGTCAGGATGTTAAAGATTGCCAGGAACGGCGGAGCTGCGAACAGATACGGTCTGAATTTACCCCACTTGGTGTTTGTACGGTCAGCGATGGATCCCATCATCGGATCGTTGACAGCGTCCCATACACGGGCGATCAGCATGATCATGGAAATTGCTGCTGCGGACAGACCAACAACATCGGTGTAGAACAGCATCAGATAGGTGTTGACCATGTACCAGCTTGCCTGACAGCCGACTTCACCAAGGCTGTAGGACAGAAGGTGTTTGAAACTTGTTTTGTTTTCCATTACAACGTCTCCTTTATTGAATTAGTAGATGCATAATACATATGGAATTGTAACAGATGATGTTGGATTCGAATAGTATGAATCGCAAATTTATGAAATAGAAATGTGCAAAATAAAAAAAATATAAACTTTTATGCACGATATGATATACTGAAAATTGCAGGACGATGGGTGGTCTATTAGCTGAATTGGTTGAAATTCGAGCGAATAGGCGGAAAATGTCCTTATGGGGGATAGAAATGAACGAAGTACATCAGAATCTGTTGCATATTGAGATAAAAATGATCGATGAAACCATATATGACATGGCGGAACCGGATCGATTGCTCCTTGTTTACTGCATCGCCGGTCGGATCGTTGTGAACGAACAGAAAACATACCTTTCCGGCGAGTTTACGATTCTGGAACGAGGAGAGGAATATGTCCTGCAGGGAGACTCCCAGAACATCGGCGTACTGATCAATATGGATTATTATGCTTTGTGCTGCCATAAGAATCGGGATTCCCTGTTTTTCTTTTGTGACAGTATGCAGGAAAGCGGGGTGAAGTACCGGGAGCTGCAGACCAGTCTGGAAGCTGTTCTGAAGGCCCTTGCCTTGCATGGAAAGGATTCCCTGACGTTTATGTCTGAGTGTCTGCTTATGCAGAAGGTGCTGCTGGATAATTTTGTGATCGACAACGGCGAAGGAGATATGCCCGGAATGACCCGCTATATGCGTGTACAGCGAATCCTGGATTATATCTATCTGCGCAGCACGGAGAAGATCAGTCTGAAGAATCTCTCGGATAAGCTGTATGTTTCTCCATCGACATTGTCCAGAACCTTCATGGAAATGACCGGTGAGTCTTTTGTTTCCTATGTAAAGAAGGTTCGTCTGCTGAAGGTACGAAACGAACTGATCAAAACAGATAAGGCGATCACCAATATTGCGATCGATAACGGTTTCTCCAATGCATCTGCCATGAGCAGTGCATTCCGAGAGACGTTTGATATGCTCCCTTCAGAGTTTCGAAAGCTGTACAGAAATAATGAGGAGGAGAAGAAAGAACAGAAGATACTGTCCAATCGATTGAAGCAGTTCTACGATGTACCGGATGTGCAGAATGAGCCCGCTTCAAAGAGTCAGATGCATATCTCTTTTTCTGAGGAACACTTCCAGAAGAAATGGGAGAATAAAATTCTGAACGTAGGGGCGGCCAAATTTCTGAATAATGCCAGAGTACAGAGGGATATTCTGTATCTGCAGAAAAATCTTGGAATCGAATATATCCGTATCTGGAATATCTGTTCGGAAGATGTCATTATCTGGAACAGGGAACTCAGAAAATTCAGTTTTGTATGGCTGGATTCTCTGCTGGATTTCTGCGTTGCCAACCATATCAAGCTGTTTATTGACCTTGGACAGCGCGCGGAGGTGATCTGGGATGATGAGAGCAAGCCGCTGTACAAAAAGTTCGATTCGCTGGAGTTTGAATCACCGGAGGAATGGGAACATTTTCTGACCATGATGATCCGGCATATGCTGAAGAAGTACGGCAGCGCAGTCGTTTCGGAATGGATCTTTGAGTTCGGTTTCTTCCTTAATGAAAAGCCATATTATATTACTCCGGCCTATAAGAGTACACAGGTATGGGATCGGGGAGTGGATATTATCCGGAGAGAGATTCCTGGGGCCAAGGTAGCCGGTCCGGGCATGTATGTGCTGAATGACAGAGAGTTTCTGAATCAGATCATCGGCAGCTATATGAAATGCCGGCACCAGCCGGATATTCTTACCTGTATTTCTTTTCCTTATAATAATCCAAACGGAGAGGATGCCCTGACTTCTTTCCATGAACCGTTTCGGAAGCTCTCCAATAATCCGGTGGAGTTTCAGAAAAATCTGCAGATTCTGAGGGAAGTGCTGCAGGAGAACAACTTTCAGGGCGAACTGGTGCTTACCGAGTGGAATTTCAGTATGTCCAACCGAAATTATCTGCAGGACAGTGAATTCCGCAGCAGCGTAACCGCAGAGATGATCATGCGGGGATACGATCTGTGTGATTCCATGGCATTGTGGATCGCTACGGATCAGATCGGCATCGCCTATGATACAGAGAAGGTTCTGAATGGCAGTGCCGGAATTCTGTCTGTCGACGGACTTCGAAAGCCGGTGTATTTTGTATATACCTTCCTGCGTCAGATGGGAAAATATCGGTTGCTGAAACGTGACAATATACTGGTGACCGCAGATTCACGAAATGAATATTATATTCTGCTTTGGAATAATAAACGTCTGTCAGCCCGTTACTACATTACGGAGGGAGAAAACTACGGCCCCAAGGATCTGGATTCTCTGTTCAGTGATGAAGAACCGTTTGAAGCTGAGATTCTGATCAACGGGTTAAAAGACAACGATCGATTTAAAATCAAGAATCAGATATTAAATAAGGAAAAAGGAAATGTTCTGAAGTACTGGAATGCGATGGACTGCTATAATGAGCTGTCTTTTGAGGAAATCGAATATCTGAAGCAGATCTCCGTGCCGGAGATCACACTGGAAGAGCAGATCATCCATCGGGGATGCCTTCGACTCAGTCTGGAGCTGCAGCCCAATGAAGTGCGGCTGGTCACCATTTCCAGAGTGATTGGATAAATGCCTAAATCACTCCTATTTCACTCCGATGGTGTACGGAAAAATGCACAAAGGCCGAAGATGTCCTTAAAATTTTCTGCCGTTCGTTAAAAAAATATCCTTTAGAATTGAAAAAACTGTGCTATAATATCCCGTTGAAACAGCGAACAATTAAGAGAAACAATTCTTGGAGGATGAAATGGCTCTTATATATCACATTATTGCGCTGCTGGGCGGACTTGCCATGTTCCTATACGGTATGCGTGTCATGGGAGATGGATTGAAGTCCAATTCCGGTGGTGCAATGAAAGCCGCGCTGGCGAAAGTAACAAACAAGCCGGTGTTTGCTTTCCTGCTGGGAATGCTGGTTACCTGTGTAATTCAGAGTTCTACGGCAACGATCGTGCTGACCGTCGGTCTGGTCGGTGCAGGATTCCTGACCTTTCAGCAGTCGGTGGGAATCGTACTTGGTGCCAATGTCGGTACCGCAATTACTGCGCAGGTCATTCGACTGATGGACCTGCAGTCAGCGGAAAACAGTATCATGTATTTCTTTAAAGCAGATAACCTGGCTCCGCTGGCATTGATCATCGGTATGGTCATACTGATGACGACCAAAAGAGAATCAAAGAAGAACATGGGCAATGTGGCCTGCGGCTTTGGTGTTCTCTTTATGGGTCTGATCTTCATGAGCGATGCTGTCTCCGTATTCGGCGATACACTCAGTCATCTGCTGACAGCATTTGCCAGCAATTATCTGCTGGGATTCCTGTCCGGTGTAGTAGTTACCGGCGTGATCCAGAGTTCTTCGGCAGTCGTCGGTATCGTACAGTCGGTGGCAAGCTCGGTTGGTGTTACCTTTAATGGTGTATTTGCAGTTATCATTGGTGTAAATATCGGTGACTGTCTGACGACCTATCTGGTAAGCCGTATCGGTGCCAGACCGGAACAGATTCGTACGGCAATGGTTCATGTGGTTTACAATATTCTGGCAGCATTGCTGATGGTCGTTCTGCTGGTTGCGGGAAGAATGACGGGACTGCTGAATGATACGATCTGGTACGGATCATTAAATTCCGGAGGCGTTGCCAACGTACATGGTCTGTTCCGAATTATTCCGGCTGTCTGTCTGCTCCCGTTCAGTAATCTGCTGGCCGGAATTACCGAGAAGATCGTTCCGGATAAAGGTACATCCGATAAGCATGCGGATGATGCCGACAGTGAGATGTATGCACTGGATCCGCTGCTTCTGACCAGTCCGATCATGGCACTGGATCAGGTGTCCATGCTTGTAAAGCGTATGCTGGATACGGCATACCAGAATTACAGTGACTGCACACAGCAGGTATACGAGTTCAAGGATTCCCGGGAAGCGGATATCGACCGAAGAGAGCATGAACTGGATCGACTGACCGATGCGATCGGTCATTATCTGGTGCAGCTTACGCCGTATATCAAACGTGACCGTGATTTCCGCCGGCAGAATTATCAGCTGAAGGTCAGTGTCTGCATTGAGAGGATCGGTGATCTTTCTGTTGAGATCACCCGTGCACTGAAGGAACTGAAACGTGTGGATCGGGATTTTTCCGAGACGGCGGTTACCGAGCTTCGTGTAATTATGGATGCTGTCGATGAGATTCTGAATCTTGCTATTCAGGCTGTCCGCAACCGTGATCTGGTTACGGCAGCACGGATCGAACCGCTGGAAGAGGTCGTTGATGATATGGCAGCCGATCTGAATACCCGTCATGTGACTCGTATGGCACACAATGCCTGCGATGTATACTGCGGTATCCAGTTCCAGAACGTACTTGCCAGTCTGGAATCCATCTCTGACCAGTGTTCGGATATTTCCATTTACCTGACTGAGCTGTCAGAATCAGAGATCCGTGGTCATGAGCATGAATATATTCACCAGCTGCATCATTCCACGGATTCCGCATTCCAGGAAGCATACAAGAATACAAGAGTGAAATATTATTCCAGGCTGCAGGCGATTCCGGTTATGGCAGAGAAAGAACGGCATGCTGCAGAGGATGCGGAATAATCGTACAGCTTTTATGCATCCGAATCGGAGAATATATTCCGTGTAAAGAATAATCGAATAAGACAGTCAGAACCGCGGATCGCGGCGCAGGAAATGCGCTTCGATCCGCGTTCTTTGCTTATATGGAGAGTATCGAAACGAAAATAACTTCTTTCAACTGTCAGTTTCGGGAATACAGGTTTTATGTTACAGTGAAGAGGTATAAATGTTTCGTAATTCGGCAGTGGAAGAAAGGACTTGCTGCTGAAATGCAGTGAAGATATGAATGCGAAAGAGAATATACGGAATTACATATAAGGAAGAGAGTACCTGGATGATGTATCCGTAAGACATTGCAGGTGGGAGTAGAGTGTATGGATGAGAATGAAATTTTGCAGCTGATCCCTCATAAGAAAAAAGGACTGCTTCGAATCGTATTCAGCCGGTTCGGAATGGCTTTTCTGCTGCTTTTGCTGGAATTGATGGTCATTGTGGCATTTTTCCGCTGGTTCGGAGAGTATTTTAAATGGCTGACTGTCGTTCAGTATGTTTTTGCGGTCGGAATGGTGATCTATCTATTTAACTGTGAGATGGACGCGACCGCAAAGCTGACGTGGATGTTTCTGATCACTTTGTTTCCGATTCCTGCCACGATCCTGCTCTGGTATACACGGACGGATCTGGGACATCGAATGACCATGCGAAGAGTCAACGGGCTGATCGGGAAAAGCAAAGGCATGCTGGAACAGGATCCGGAGGTGTTTGCTGATCCGGAGATCGAAGGGTCCGCTACCGATGATCTCTGTCGCTATCTGAACCGGAGCGGTTGTTTTCCTCTTTATAAAAATACAGAAGCCGTATACTTTCCTCTGGGAGAAAACACCTTTGAAAAAATGCTGGAAGAACTGCAGAAGGCAGAGGAATTTATCTTCATGGAGTTTTTCATTATTGATGAGGGATACATGTGGGGACGTATACTGAAAATACTGGCGGAAAAGGCCGCACAGGGGGTGGATGTCCGGGTTATGTACGACGGCATGTGCGAGGCGGTGCTTCTGCCGCATGATTATCCGCAGCGGATGAAGAAACTTGGAATCCAGTGCAAGCCTTTTGAACCGTTGATGCCGTTTATGTCTACCCAGTACAATTACCGGGATCATCGGAAGATCCTCGTGATCGACGGAAAAACGGCATTTACCGGAGGCATTAATCTGGCGGATGAATATATCAACCGTGTAGAGCACTACGGACACTGGAAGGATACCGCCGTTATGCTCAGGGGTGAAGCCGTCCGCAGCTTTACGCTGATGTTTCTGCAGATGTGGAATATCGATGAAGCAGATGATGCCTGGGAACCAATTGCAAAAGGCTGCAAAGCAGAAAGGTCGGATGGATATGTGATCCCGTATTGCGATTCCCCTCTGGATAACGACAAGGTAGGGGAAAATGTGTACATGGATATCCTGAACCGGGCTAAAACCTATGTGCATATCATGACACCGTATCTGATTCTGGATAACGAACTGGAAAATGCGCTGAAATATGCGGCAATGCGCGGTGTTGATGTACGAATCATTCTTCCGGGGATTCCGGACAAGACCTATGCCTATGCACTTGCCAAGACACATTACAGAGAACTGATACATGCAGGTGTGAAACTCTATGAATATACGCCGGGCTTTGTGCATGCAAAGGTATTTGTCAGTGATGATGAAAAGGGAGTTGTCGGTACGATCAATATGGATTACCGAAGTCTGTATCATCATTTTGAGTGTGCGGCCTATATGTATAAAACTTCCTGCATTGCGGATATGGAGAAGGATTTTCAGGATACACTTGCAAAATGCAGGGAGGTAACACCGGAAACGATCAAAAAAGAAAAGATTACATATAAAGTTATGGGCGGCGTTCTGAAGATCATGGCACCGCTGATGTAAGAGGAAATGAAATGACAAATGATATGACAACAGGAAAAATACTGCCTTTGATCCTGCGGTTTGCTTTTCCTGTTTTTATAGGAAATCTGCTGCAGCAGGTCTATAACCTGACAGATGCAGTGATCGTCGGACGGTATCTCGGAACGACGGCAATTGCCGGTCTGGGGGCTTCCAGCAGTGTGCAGTTCATGGTGCTGGGATTCTGCATCGGTCTGAGCAGCGGATTCGGAGTACCGACAGCCAAGTATTTCGGGGCCGGGAAATACCGGGAGATGCGAAGCTGTGTGTTCCATTCGCTGGTACTGGCTGCCGGACTGGCCGTTCTGGTGACAACACTCTGTACCGTTCTGTGTGCATCGATTCTGCATGTGCTGAAGGTGCCTGCGGAGATCTATCCGGATGCATACAGCTATCTGCTGATTCTGTTTTTCGGACTTCCGTTTACGATTTTATATAATCTGGATGCAAGTCTGCTGCGGGCGGTCGGTGATTCCAGAACACCATTCTATCTGCTGGTCTTTTCTACCATATTAAATGTGCTGCTGGATCTGCTCTGTATTCTGGTCCTGCAGCTGGGTTGTGCCGGTGCGGCGGCCGCAACGGTGATCGCGCAGGCAGTCAGCGGTATCGGCGGATTGGTTATTATATGGAAGAAATTTGCGATCCTGCGTCCGAAAAAAGAAGAGTGTCATCTGGTCAAAGCGAGAGTGAAGGAAATGCTGGGAGTCGGCGTTCCGGTCGGACTGCAGTTTTCCATTACCGGTATCGGCAATATGGTCATGCAGTCGGCAAATAATGCACTGGGAAGCTGTTATGTATCCGGTTTTACGGTTGGTATTCGAATCAAGAGTCTGACAATGGGGCCATTTGATGCACTGGCAACCGGTGTATCGGTTTTCGGAAGTCAGAATTTTGGTGCAGGCAAAATGGATCGTGTTCGCGAAGGACTGAAGAAAGGGGTAACGATCGGCGTCAGCTACGGAATTCTTTCCGGTCTGCTCCTGATCTTTGGTGGAACGGCAATGTCCCGGCTGTTTATCCGGGCGGATGCCTATCAGGCGGAGGCGGTTCTGGCGGCATCAGCGAAATATCTTCGCTGCATGGGCTATTTTTACTGGCTGCTCGGAATTCTGAATATTGTCCGGATGGCTACACAGAGTCTGGGATTTTCGGGGAGAGCCATGTTCGCAGGTGTAATGGAGATGTTCGCGCGAATCGCGGTCTGTACACTGCTGATCGGCAGTCTGGGATATACGGCGATCTGTTTTGCGGATCAGGCGGCCTGGGTAGCTGCTGTTGCCTATATCGTGCCGATCTGTGCCTATAGTCTGAAGGCAGCGGACAAGCGACTTCATTCCGGGAGAGATGCATAAGGGCGAATGGAAGGCAGATGCCGGAATTCTGCATATGGATATGCAGAAAAAAATAAAGCAGGAAGCTTGCAGAAGGATCCGGCAGGATGGAGGCCGGGTGCAGCTATGTATAGGTAAGAGACAAGATAGGAGGTAAGTATGGAGAACAGGTTTTTTAACGAAGTAAAAGGAAGATTTGGATTTGGATGCATGCGTCTTCCGATGAAGCAGGGGGAAGTGGACTATGAAACATTCCGCCGGATGGTGGACCGCTTTATGGATGCAGGACTGAATTATTTTGACACCGCACACGGATATCTGGATGAGAAGAGTGAGATCGCCATTCGGGAGTGTCTGGTAAGACGGTATCCGAGAGAAGCCTTCATTCTGACCAACAAGCTGTCTCAGAACTATTTCCAGAAGGAAGAAGACATTCGTCCGCTGTTTGAAAAGCAGCTGGAATGCTGTGGAGTGGACTATTTTGATTTCTATCTGATGCATGCCCAGGGACGTGGCTGCTATGACCAGTATCAGAATGCCCGGGCCTATGAAGTGGCACAGGAACTGAAGAAAGAGGGCAAGGTTCATCATGTAGGCCTTTCCTTCCATGACAATGCGGAGTTTCTGGATAAGATCCTGACGGATCATCCGGAGATCGAGGTCGTACAGATCCAGTTCAATTATCTGGATTATGAGGAGGAAACGGTACAGAGCCGTGCCTGCTATGAGGTTTGTGTAAAGCATGGTGTACCCGTACTGGTTATGGAGCCGGTAAAGGGCGGAAGTCTGATCAATCTGCCGGATTCCCAGAAGGCAAGGCTGGATGCATTGATCGGAGATTCCGGCGCGGATTATGCAAGCTATGCGCTTCGGTTTGCCGAGCATTTTGATCAGATGTTCATGGTGCTTTCGGGTATGAGCAATATGGAGCAGATGGAAAGCAATCTTTCCTGCATGGTGGAGCCGAAACCATTGGATGAGAACGAGATGCAGACACTGCTGGATATCGGCAGATATCTGCGTGAAGAAGGACAGATTCCCTGTACCGGCTGCAGATACTGTACGAAGGACTGCCCGCAGCAGATCGCGATCCCGGATATTTTCTCTGCCTGGAACGTGAAAAAACGCAGACAGGATTTCCCTGCTTTCGGAATGTATCAGCATGCAATCAGGGATAACGGAAAACCGGAAGACTGTATCAAGTGCGGCTCCTGCGAGGAGATCTGCCCGCAGCATCTGCAGATCCGGGATCTTCTGGAGGAAGCTGCGGAAGTGCTTTCCAGGCCGCCGTTTTAATGAAAGCAAGGGGATTCCGAAGGGAATCGGCTGCTTTTTATGAAAATAGGAAGTAAGTCTTCTGTATTAGATGAAAAAAATAACTGCGGCATCCGCAAAAAGGTGCTATAGTAATAACGGCATCAAAAACCAAATAGTAGGAGAATTGATATGACTGTTTATGAGTTTTTTTCATTGATGGGCGGCGTAGGTCTCTTCCTGTACGGAATGAGTATCATGTCCTCCGGTCTGAAGAGTGCTGCGGGAGATAAGATGCGTGTGATCCTGGAGCATGCGACAGCCAACCGCTTCCTTGCGGTTCTCGTCGGTATTCTTGTAACTTTGCTGGTGCAGAGTTCTTCGGCTACCGACATGATGGTAATCAGCTTTGTTAACTCGGGAATGATGACATTGCTGCAGGCAATCGGTGTAATCATGGGTGCCAATATCGGTACGACCATCACCGCACAGATCACCGCTTTCAACCTGGGCGCATATGCACCGTTCATTCTTTTTATCGGTGCGATCATGTTCCTCTTCCTGAAGAAAAATACGATCAAGTATATCGGCTGCATTATCATGGGCTTCGGTATGCTGTTTTTCGGTATTTCCGTGATCAAGGAAGCCATTGTTCCGCTGTCGGCAAGCCAGGAGTTTATTTCCTTCCTTTCGACATTGGAGAATCCGGCTATTGCCGTTGTATTTGGAATTATCTTTACTGCTCTGCTGCAGAGTTCCTCTTCATCAGTCGTTATTTTTCAGACCTTTGCGATCCAGGGGCTGATCAGCTATCATATGGCGGTCTATCTGGTGATCGGTGCAGCGATCGGTTCGGTTACACCGAATATTCTGGCTTCCCTGACGACAAACAGAAATGGTAAAAGAACCGCTGTACTGAATCTACTGTTCAATGTGATCCGTGCAGTGATCATGATCCTTCTGATCAATCTCTTCCCGCAGTTCCTGGAGTTCATTCAGAATCTGACACCGGGAAGTATCGGACGTCAGGTGGCAAATACACATACGATCTTTGCGCTGCTTGCCGTATTGATCGAGATGCCGCTGGCAGGAGCAATCGTAAAGCTGTCCAAGCTCATTATTCCGATGAAGGCAGCAGAGAGCAAGAAGATCGAGGACCGCAGGATCCACTACATGGTGCAGACCGGAACCTCATTCCCGTCTTCCGTGGCACTGCAGCAGGCACGTATGGAGATCTCCCGTATGGGCAAGATCGCAACAGACAGTCTGCAGGATGCCATCGATGCCTTCTTCAATATGGATGACAAGCTGGCAGAGCGGGTTCTGGAAGATGAGGAGACCGTAGATATTCTGACCGATGCCATTCAGGAGAAACTGATCGCATTGAAGGCGGAGAATTATTCCGAGAAGGCAAACGAGGATATTTCTCAGATGATCCTTGTTGTATCCGATATCGAACGTATTTCCGATCATGCGGAGAATATCGTTGAGTACCAGCAGCAGATGCGAAGCAGAAAAGCAGTGATCACCGAAACCGGACTTGCCGAGCTGAAGAAGCTGGCAGATGCATCCATGGAATCGATCCTTGTATCCATGAGTATTTTTGAGCATGAAGACTATGACAGACTGGGTGAGGCAGATCGTCTGGAGCAGCTGGTCGATGACCTGCAGATCGAAGTTGTCAACTCGCATATCCGTCGCCTGATGAAGGCATCCTGTGATCCGGCCGGCGGTGTAATCTTCACCGATATGGCAACCGATCTGGAGAGATGTTCCGACCATGCGATCAACGTTGCTTTTGCTTGTGCGAATGTGAACAAGGATTCGTTTGCAGAAGCATAAAGGGTTTGCACAGCAAATCGGATCCTTAAAAGGAATCAATACGAAATAGCATAATTTCAGATAAGATACGGCATATACGATCGCCGTCCCCCAAAAAGCCGGAAGGCCGGGCGGGAAGGACGATCGAGGATATGCCGTATCTTTTTTGTGCTGAAAATCGTCACTGCATTCGCGTTACGTCAGGGCATTCTCGTGATTTCAGAGCATTGCATAACAGTCATGTGAGACTTCACTCGCAGGTGAGATTTTAGGGGATATTCCCTGTAAAGAGAGGAAAGTAAGGAGAGGGTCTCTTGCAAACAGTATGGGAGGAGAGGGGCTCTCGCAAAGAGTCTTTTCTTTTGATAGTAAATATAATAAAATATAAAAGATAGTGTATCGATATTCTGTGCAGAATAAAACTTGCTTTCCACAAGATCGATTCCTGCAGGAATTTCCGAAAGAACGGAGGAAAAACATGAAAATTGGTGTAAATACATTTGGACCGAAATTTGCTTTGTATGAGGATTATGACAAAACCATGGCCCGTCTGAAAGAGGGAATGATCGGATCACTGGAGCCGTGTATTGCTTTTGAAGCAGAAACAGGAGAGGAACCGCAGGAAATGCCGTTCCAGATTCCGGAAGAGATCATCAAGAAGATGGCAGGCGGCATCTGGAATGAAGATGTTGCGGCAGCAAGATGCGCAAAAGCAAGAGAAGACGGCTTTGAGATCGTCAGCGTACATGTCATGGCACTTGGTGCTACACCGAAAACCGTAGAAGTACTGGTTCCGAAGCTGGTTGCTTTCGGCAAAGAAAATAATGTGAAATACTATGTGCTCAGTCTGATGGTCGGACTGGAGAAGATGAAGGACTATGTACCTTCCATGCGGTATGCTTCCGAGGAACTGGCGAAAGCCGGTATTACCCTCTGCTATCATAATCATGAGATCGAGTGCTACGACGAGAACGGAGATACCGCACTGGATTATCTTCTGAGAGAATGCCCGGATCTGATGCTGGAGATGGATATGGGATGGGCAAAATTCGCAGGAAAGAATCCTGTCGAGTATATGAGAACCCATGCCGATCGTCTGAAACTGGTTCATCTGAAGGATATCCGTCCGGATGCATGCCCGGAAAATCGTGACAGCTGCTTCACCATTGTCGGAGAAGGAAGCATTCCGCTGAAGGAGATCCTTGCAGAAGCTAAGGCAATGGGAATTCCGGAGAATTCCATTATCATCGATCAGGATGATTCCGAGGGGGATATTATCGAGGATATTCTTGCAGGAGCAAGACACGTCAACGAATAAAGAACAAAGGGGCGTATGAACTGTTGTACAGGCAGTCTGGTACCAACGCAGGCACGCTCCCGCTGCCTTCAGCACGCAGCGGTACTAAGCTCGTGCTGCGCCAGGGCTTGCACTCACTAAGTACCGGCGGCTTCAGAGCACCTGCTTTTGGCATCCGGACTGCCTGCACAACAGAAGTTACGCTTTGAAAAAGGAGAAGAATATGAGAATCGATCATATTACGATCAATGTTACGGATTTGGAGGCTTCCGAGAAATTTTATTCGGAAGTTCTTGGATTAAAGAGACTCCATGACGTGGATATGGGGGATCATCGGCTGCATTATTTTGAACTGAATGACGGGGCGATGCTGGAGCTGATCGATTATGATGATCCTGCCGGTGAACTGCATCCGTCTGTCAAGACAATGGGAATCTACCGTCATTTGGCCTTTTCTGTTGAAGATGTTGATGCGGTATATGAGAAGGCAAAGGCATACGGTGCGGAGATTTTTGCTGCTCCTGCAGATGTTGAAAAACTGAATTTCCGTAATATTCTGATCAGGGATCCGAATGGTGTGGAGCTGGAGATCCTGCATAGGTATTAATGGCTCAGCTTTTTATATCGGGCTGATACAATGAGGTAATTAATACGCAAATCATGTAAGTAAATTTGCGTGCGAGTTCGCCCACTGCCATGGAGACATGACGTGGGCGTTTCACTTTTATAGCAATTGTTATGTACTTGTTTTGGGCAGCAGCTCAAAATGAGAGGAAGGGAGAAAAAACATATGGATAACAACAGACCACGCAGCCGTGAGAAGCGCGTGACAGACAATTCCGCCGGTGTGCATCGCCGGGGCAGCGGACTGGGAACGGGACCGGTCGGCAGTCCGCAGAACAATTCGAACAAGCCGGGACGTTCCGGAGGATCCGGCGGAGGAAGTCCGCTGGGTATTATTATTGCATTGATCGTTGTACTGCTGGGAGGAGGCGGAGGTGCCGCAACACTGCTTGGCGGTTCGGGTTCCGGTTCTGACCAGGCGTATACTGCACAGCAGGAGACAGGAAACACGCAGGGAACAGCGTATTCACAGAATACTTCCGGAAATACAGATACAGGAAGTACGGTGGCTTCCGCTGCACAGCAGCCAGATCTGTCAGTAGCAGAGGGCAGCCGTGCACGGTATACCGAGATCAAAGGGGACGGCAGTGATGTGACGACGATCATGGTGTACATGTGCGGAACGGATCTGGAGTCGAGAAGCGGTATGGCTTCCAACGATCTGAAGGAGATGGCGAATGCTTCCTATGGAGATAATGTAAATGTAGTTGTTTATACCGGCGGCTGCAAAGGATGGAAGATCTCCGGAATCAGTAATCAGGTGAACCAGATCTATCAGGTAAAAGGCGGAAAGCTTATAACACTTGAATCGGATATGGGAAACAAGACTATGACCGATCCTGCCACACTGACAGAGTTTATCAATTACTGTAAGACCAATTTTCCGGCTAACCGGAATGATCTGATCCTCTGGGATCACGGCGGCGGTTCTGTTACCGGCTATGGCTATGACGAGAAAAAAGCATCTGCAGGTGCCATGAATCTTGCGGGAATCAGCAAGGCTCTGAGCAATGCCGGAATGAAATTCGATTTTATCGGTTTTGATGCCTGTCTGATGGCCTGTGCGGAGAATGCAAAAATGCTGGATGCATACGCGGATTATATGATCGCATCCGAAGAGACCGAACCGGGTATCGGCTGGTACTATACCACATGGCTCAATGCTTACGGCAAGGATCCGTCCATGGATACCGTATCGCTCGGAAAGGTGATCATTGACAGCTTTGTGGAAGAATGCAATGCCCGCTGCCGGGGACAGAAAACAACACTGTCCATCGTGGATCTTGCGGAATTTTCCAACACCGTTCCGGATAAGCTGAAGAGCTTTTCCAGAGAGACTGCGGATCTGATCAAAAACGACCAGTACCAGCAGGTTGCCACAGCCCGTCAGGGATCCAGAGAGTTTGCGGTTTCTTCAAAAATCGATCAGGTGGACCTGGTGGATCTTGCCAATCGGATGAATACAGAATCCTCCGAAGAACTGATTCAGGCAGTGCGCGGAGCGGTTAAGTATAACCGGACGGCATCGAATATGGATCGCGCGTACGGCGTTTCGATCTATTTCCCGAACAAAAAACTGTCTACCGTAGATCAGGCAATTGCCATCAACAATGCGATCGGACTGGACGATGAGTATAACAGCTGTATCCGTGAGTATGCTTCTCTGCAGGCATCCGGTCAGGCGGTTGCCGGCGGCATGGGAAACAGCGGTTCACCATTTGAGATGCTTCTTGGAAATGGTTCATCCTCAGGAACTGCAGGAAATGATATGACGATGCAGATTCTGGAGCAGCTGCTTGGAAACGGTCTGGGATCGCTTGTCGGAACCGACGGAACCGCGGATTTCTTCTCCGGAAGAAGTCTCGGTACGGAAGAGACCGCTGTATATATTGCTGAGCATCAGCTGGATGCTTCCAAACTGATCTGGGAAAATGCTTCCGATGGATCGGTATCCATGAGCCTTCCGGAGGAGCAGTGGGCGTTGGTGACAGATGTTGCCATGAACATGTTCTATGATGACGGCGAAGGCTATGTGGATCTGGGACTGGATAATACATTTTCCTTTGATGAAGACGGCAAACTGGTTCCGGAGACGGACAAGACCTGGCTGGCAATCAATGGACAGCCGGTTGCCTATTATTATGAAGGAACCGTGGAAGACGGTGACAAGTATACGATTACCGGTCATGTTCCTGCCATGCTGAACGGCAGTCGTGTGAACCTGCTTCTGGTATTTGATCAGGATCATCCCTATGGATACATTGCCGGATCAGTCTCGGACTATGTAAACGGTGAGACCGCGGCAGCAGCCAAGGCTGACGGAGAACTGCAGGCAGGTGATAAGCTGGAATTCCTCTGTGATTTCTACAGCTATGACGGTACGTATCAGGACAGCTATTATCTGGGAGAGCCGATGACGGTAACCGATACGATGGAGATCAGCAATGTCGCTGTCGGTGAAGGAAATGTTCGAATTACGTATAAATTCACCGATATTTACAATAATGAATACTGGACACCGGTGATCGAAAAATAATCGGATCGAGGGGAAACATGGAAGAGAGAAAGTCCAATTATGATGTTTTTAAGCAGCAGGCACTGGAACGCTTTTTGACCTACGACCAGCGGAAGTGCATTGACCGCCTACAGCTGGAAAATGATGAGCAGTTCATTTTTATTCCGTTCTGCGGAAGAGTGTATCGTCTGGGAAGGCGGGAGCCGGTGATGGAGAGTGTGCCGGGAAATGCAGAAGGCATAGGCGGATCCACCGGTGAGGCTGCAGAAGCAGCTGCTGCAGGGAATAGGACGGTGCATGTATCGGAGATGGCAGGGGATGGCTGGAAGGAAGCTTCCTGCAATGAGGTACTTACCATCTGTGATCTGCTTTGCCATACGGAAGCGCCGGTCGTTCTTTCCGGAGAGTATTGTTCACTGGAAAGTCTGAACCGGGTACGCGGTGGTTCCTCAACGATTCTGGGAGAGGGATTCCACGCACGTACAGAGGCTCTGTTTGATCAGAATCTGGAAAGACTGAAAAAAGCCGCAGAGGAACTGCAGGGAGTTCCTGCCGGAAAGGGAGATGCGGCCTATCAGATCCCTCTGTTCGGAGAAATCTCCATGCGGTTCAGCTTCTATGCTTCTGATGAGGAATTTCCGCCGAAGCTGACGATCTATTTTGATCGGGATATCTGCAGATATCTGTTTTATGAGACCTTGTATTATGCAGCCAATCTGGTACTGGAACGACTGCAGGATCGAATCATTGAGCTGAAAGCGGAAGAGGCTGAGATGATCTTGTAATTGCTCACCACTTGCAGAAGAGGGAGTCTTCTCGACTGAGATAAATAAGAAACAGGAAGAATCCGGTAAAAGCACTGCGTTTTATGTGCTTTACCGGATTCTTTTGTTTATGAAGCATAAAATACATGAAGAAAATTGGCGCTTGCACACAATAGACGCAATATTCACTGCGTGATAAGCTGAAGAGGGTATGTTTGGATAATACTAAAAGAATAGAAAAGGTGTTATTCCATTCTGAAAATATAGATACGTGTGTGAAAGGAGCTGAGGGTATATTGAATATGCAGGAAAACAATTGCGGATCAGTACAGGATGGTGCAATTAAGATCAAAATCAATGGTAAATGGCGTACTTTTTACATGGGAAAGGACTTCGAACCACAGCATACACTTGCTCATCTGCTGAGAGAGGGTATGGGACTGCTGGGAACCAAGATTTCCTGTGATTCCGGTGAGTGCGGTGCATGTACCGTATTGCTGGACGGAAAGGCTACACTATCCTGTCTGATGGTGGCAATGGCTGCCGATGGACATGAAGTAACGACGATCGAGGGACTTGGCAAGGAAGATGTTCTGGTTCGTGCATTTGCGGAGCAGTGTGAGCCGGGATACGGAACGACCATGCAGTGCGGTATGTGTACACCGGGATTTGTCATGGCTGCAAAAGGGCTGCTGAACGAGAATCCGGATCCGACCGAGGAGGAGATCCGGCATGCATTATCCGGCAATCTGTGCCGCTGCGGTACCTATCCGGCTGTCATCCGTGCAACGCTTCGTGCTGCCGAGATGATGAAAGAAGAAGCAGAGAAGGGGGAATAAATCATGGAAAACAACAAAAGAGTATTCGTCCCCAGAGTAAAACGTGATTATATCGGTACCTATCACAAGAGGACCGATGCCTATGCAAAAGCAAGCGGAACGGCACCGTATGCAGAAGATCTGGCACTGAAGAGAAATCATCCGGATATGGTGTATATGAAGATGCTTCGCAGTCCGTATCCGCATGCCAGAATCAAAAGTCTGGATACCACCCGTGCAGAGGCTGTTCCGGGAATCGTAGGCGTACTTCGCTATGATGATCCGGAGGTTCTTGCAATGCCGGCATTCAACTCGGAGTGGACCGACGCAACCAATACGACCGATAAAAACAAAGCCTGGAACCTGGGATGTGAGGACCGTCATGTACTGTCAGACACCGCACAGTGGGTAGGTGATGAGATGGGATGTGCCATTGCCGGTGAGACAGTGGAAGCTGTTGAAGAGGCAATGAAGCTTCTGGATATTGAATGGGAGGTTCTTCCGTTCTGTCTGACTATCGAGGACGCCATGAAGCCGGATGCTCCGGTACTTCATCCGGATATCAACCCGGACAACAACTTTATTCCGAATTACCCGATGTGGGGACCGGATACAAATGTAAACTGGGGAGATGTGGACAAGGCGTGCGAAGAGGCGGACGTTGTTGTAGAAGTTTCCTGCGATTACAAGAATCCGCAGCAGTGTGCGCTGGATTACTGGAACTGTATGTGTGACTGGTCCAGGAAAGACGAGCTGCTGATGATCTGTGATTCCTATGCCGTTGATCAGAGCCGTATCTTCCTGCGTGATATGCTCGGGCTTCCGATGAAGGATATCCGTGTAATTACTCCGTATGAAGGCGGTCAGCACGGAAGAGCCAATACCGGTGAGCAGATGTTTTTCCTTGCATCTGCATTGATGTCCAGAAAAGTGGAGAGACCGGTTCGCTATACACAGACTCGTAAAGAGCATTTTCATGATACCCGTACCGGTATGTATCATACAGTAAAGCTTGCTGCAATGAACGATGGCACGATCATTGGCGTGGATTTTAATATTCTTGCAAATACCGGTGCTTATGCGGATGCTTCTCTTGGTGCGGTTAAGTATGTTGCACCGGAGTGGATCGAGTGCATGATCGCTGCGATCCCGTCTGTCCGTCATACCGGAAGAGCAGTCTATACCAATATCATTCCGGCAAGTATCATGCGTTCCATCGGAAATATCCAGATGAACAATATCTTCGGACGCGGCATAGATGCACTTGCTGAGAAACTGAATATCGACCCGGTTGAGATCTGGGTAAAAAATATCTCCTGTCATGGATGGACACCGCCGTATAACTGTGTTGAGAAAGTTATTCGTGATGGTGCGGAGTTCTTTGGCTGGGATAAACGTCATGCTGCCGGCAAGGGTGAACTGATCGACGGTACCAAGAAGCGTGGTATGGGTGTTTCTCTGAACTATACATGGCATACCGAGTTCCAGGAAGTTCGCCGCGGACCGATCCAGGTACAGATCAAACTGAATCCGGATGGTACGGTTATTCTGGATGCGCCGACGGTAGAAGTAGGCGGTGGATCCAATACCTGTGCGGTTCTGTCCTGTGCAGAAAATCTGGGTGTGGATTTTGACAATATCCGCTGGATCTATCAGCAGGATACAGAAACCGGTCTGAAAGATGTTGTTCAGACAGACAGCTCGGTTTCCTTTGTTCTTGCAGAGTCTGTACGTCACTGTGCACACAAGGTAAAAGAAGAATTCCTTGGCATGGTGGCAAAGAAGCTTGGCGTAGATCCGAAGACCATGGATATGAAGCATGGCCGTGCTTTTGTTGTGGATAATCCGGAGATCGGAATGACTATTCCGGAATATTATGAGGGTATCGATGTATTCGAGAACGGAACATCTCTGAACCCGATTACCAATATGTATGTACATCGTCTGGATCCGCAGAGCTACGGCGGTGCGTACATGGCTGTATTTGTAGAGGTTGAGATCGATACCGAAACCGGTGAAATCGAGGTTACCAAGATGGCAGTAGCCAGTGACGGCGGTACGATTCTGTTCCCGGCAGGTGCCGAAGGTCAGCTGGCCGGCGGACAGGTACAGGGTCTTGCAGAGGCACTGTATGAGGAAATGGTATATGATGATGCTACCGGAATTCCGCTGAACTTCAACTTTGTAGACTATAAGTTCCCGACAATGGCAGATTTCCCGGATGTGGATCCGCTTCCGATGGAAGTATATGAAGGAAACGGTGAATATGGTGCCTGCGGTGTCGGTGAGGCTGCTCCCTGCTGTACACCGGGTGCAGTTGGAAATGCGATTTATAATGCATTGGGAATTCGTATCGATGAAACGGCAGTTTCTCCGATCAAGATTCTGAATGCACTTGGAAAGGCTGGTGAATAAGTATGGCATTACCCAGATTTGGATTTAAAAATGCCGGCTCCTTTGAGGAAGCTGTAGAAAGTCTCAAGGCATGCGGCGGAAAAGTCAAGGTGATCTCAGGCGGAACCGACCTGCTCCACGGCTTCAAAGATAATATTTACAAAGAGTATCCGGAGATGATCGTTAACCTTCGTTCGATTCCGGATGCGGAAGGAATTGAGAAAACAGAGAATGGTGTTCGTATTAAAGGACTGACCACTCTTCATGAACTGGAATCTTCCGAGCTGCTCAAGGAAGGCTGGAATGTGCTTGCAGAGGCAGCGTACAATGTTGCATCTCCGCAGATCAGAAACAACAGTACCATCGGTGGAAATATCTGCCAGGAGCCGCGCTGCTGGTATTATAGAAATGTAGATGGTCTGTTCAACTGCCTTAGAAAAGGCGGAAGCTTCTGTAACGCACAGACCGGACGGAATGAGATCCATTCCATTTTCGGCTCGATGAAGGTAAAGGATACACCTTGTCAGGAAAGCTGTCCGGCAGGCAATGCAATTCCTGAATATTTTGCAAAACTTCGCAGTGGTGATGAGAAGGCGGCTGCAGAGATCCTTCTGCAGACCAATCCGCTGGCAGCTGTTACAGGACGGATCTGTCCGCATACCTGTATGGGCGGCTGCAACAGAAATAACGTAGATGAATCCGTTGCGATTCGCAGTGTAGAAGGAACCGTTGGTGACTATATGCTGGCACACAGCGACGAACTGATGAACCGGATCAAACCGGCAACAGGCAAAAAGGCCGCTGTGATCGGTGCCGGCCCGGCCGGTCTGGCTGCTGCATATTTCCTTCGCCTGGAAGGGCATGCAGTTGTTGTATTTGAGCAGATGGATAAGGTCGGCGGTATGATGCGCTACGGTATTCCGTCCTATCGTTTATCCGATGAGGTTCTGGACAGACAGGTCAATGCGTTTGAGAAGATGGGAATCGAATTCCGTACCGGCGTAAAGGTTGGCGAGGATATTACGCTGAAGACGCTGCGTCAGGATTATGATGCTGTTTTCCTGGGCACCGGTGCATGGAGTCCGGTAAGTATCCGTCTGGACGGAGAGGAATATACCATTCCGGCTCTGCAGCTTCTTCGTGAGACTGCTATGGGCAAACGTGTAAAACCGGGTGAAGATGTGATCGTTATCGGCGGAGGAAATGTTGCTGTCGATGCAGCTATGGTAAGCCGTCGCCTCGGTGCAAAACGTGTCCGCATGATCTGTCTGGAGAGCCGTGAGCAGATGCCGGCCTTCGAGGATGATATCCATGATGCACTGGAAGACGGTGTTGAGATCATCCCGACATGGGGACCGGATAAGGTTCTGGTAGAAGATGGAAAGATCAAAGGGCTTGAGATGATCCGCTGTACATCTACCCGTGATGCACAGGGCAGATTCAGTCCGGTTTATGACAGAGAACAGCGTCAGACTTTCGAGGCAGACAGCATTATTCTTGCTGTAGGTCAGAAGGCAGATCTCAGCTATATCGATCCGGATCTCGGAATTACAGGCCGTATCGTTGCGGTAGAAGAAGAAACACAGAAGACTGCAGTTGCAGGCCTGTATGCCGGCGGTGAGTCTGCTTCCGGCCCGTCTTCTGTTGTAAAGGCAATGGCAGCCGGAAAACGTGCTGCTGCATCCATGAATGAATATCTGGGAGGAACAGCGAAGGCATGTACCTGTACAGCTAACAGCTGCAAGGAACTGAACCGCTTCCATCGTTCCTGTCTGGAGTGCTCCAAAGCAGGCGTTGTGGAGAAATATCCGCAGGCAGAATACAGCTTTGCGCATGAAGATGCCAAAGGATTTACCAAAGAGCAGGCACAGGAAGAAATCAACCGCTGCTTCAACTGCGGCTGTGTAGCTGTTAACCCGTCCGATCTGGCACCGGCTCTGATCGCTCTGGATGCGGTTGTTGAAACAACAGAGAGAAAGATCGATGCAGAGAAGTTCTTCACCGTTGGTGTACAGTCCTCTACTGTTCTGAATAAGGGAGAGATCGTTACCGGCGTACTGCTTCCGGAAGCAAAAGAAAACACAAAGAGCTGCTACATGAAGTTCAGACGCAGAAAATCGATCGACTTCCCGCTGCTGTCCACAGCTGTTTCCGTAACCATGGACGGCGGCAAGGTTACCGATGCCAGAATCGTACTGGGTGCGGTTGCTCCGGTTCCGCTTCGCATGCGTGAAGCAGAGCAGTATCTGATCGGAAAGGAACTGACCGAGGAGACTGCACTGGAGACGGCAAAGGCTGCTCTGAAGGATGCACTTCCGCTGAGGGAGAACATCTATAAGATTCAGGTAACCCGCACATATCTGAAACGTGCACTTCTTCAGTGCAGATAAAATTTAATAACAGGAGGAGACAGTATGTTAGATATTGTTATGAACTGGGTTCTGTCAACCGGAATCAAGGTCGTGATCGCACTTGTGATTCTGATCATATCTTTTGCTATCATCAATTCTGTCTGCGGTAAACTGCAGAGAAGTCTGGAAGCAAAGGAAAAACTGGATAAGACCTTAACAAGAACATTGGGATATGCAGCAAAACTGGCACTGAAAGGACTGGTACTGATCTGCCTGATCGGTTATCTGGGAATTGAGACCAGCGGTCTTTCTGCAGTAATTGCTTCCCTTGGTGTCACCGCAGGTTTGGCTGTAAACGGAACATTAAGCAATCTGGCAGGCGGCATCATGCTGCTGATCACTCGTCCGTTCAGTGTAGGAGATTACATTGAAGCACAGGGTATGCAGGGATCTGTACAGGATATCCGCATCTGCAATACAAAGATCGTTACTCTGGATAACAAGGTAGTATATCTGCCGAACAGTGCACTGAGTACCGGAACCATTACCAATTATTCCGAAGCAGATAATCGTCGTGTGGATCTGGATTTCTCTGTTGCGGGCAATGATCCGAAGCTGGTATCCGATACGCTTCTGGGACTGGCAAAGGCAAATGCACTGGTACTTGCAGATCCGCTTCCGTTTGCACGCATCACGGATTTCGGTGCCGGAAACGGAACCAAGATCTCTCTTCGTGTATGGTGCAAGTCAGCTGATTATTGGACCGTATATTCCGATCTGCTTGAGGCTGCCGAGAAGGCATTTGCTGAGAAGAACATCGTTGTTCCGTTCAATCAGCTGGACGTACATCTGGATCAGAAAAACTAAATATCCGGTATGTGTGCTCTGTGAACACATATATAGAAAAGACGGTTCTCACTGCCGGTATATATTACCGGCAGCAGGAACCGTCTTTTTATATTTTTTATCCAAGGGGGAAGAATTCCAGGATGATCTTCAGGAAAAACAGAACCAGTACGACCAGCATCACCGGTTTTACTGGTTTTGCACCGCCTTTTTCAAAGGTGCGTGCACCCAGGTAATTGCCTGCGATATTGAAGCAGCCGGCAATGATTCCAATCGGGATCATTACTTTTCCGTTCAGCAGATAGACGCATAATGCAGCGACATTTGTTGTAAGATTGATGACCTTTGTTGTTCCGTTCGCTTTGGTCAGTTCCATATGAGCCAGACCGGTAAGCAGCAGAAGCAGAAAGGTACCGGTCCCCGGACCGTAAAATCCATCGTACAGGCCGATGACAAATGCCGTTCCGCAGCCGATCAATGTCGTGTGCAGGTCGGAATAAGGCTTCAGATCACTGCGGAAAGTTTTGGGACGGAGAACATGAAAGGCAATGACCGGAAGGGCGATCATCATGAAGATCTTGAAACCTTTGTCCGGAATATACAGCGCGATCCTGGCACCGGCAGTGGAGCCGATAAATGCCGTGATCACACAGAAGCCTGCCTGTTTCCATGGAATAAAGCCGCTTTTGGCATAGCGTATCGTTGCCAGAGTGGTTCCCATGGAAGAACTCATCTTGTTTGTAGCGATGCAGGCATGAACCGGAAGACCGGCAAACATATAGGCCGGCAGTGAGATCAGACCGCCTCCGCCTGCGATGGCATCGACAAAACCTGCCAGAAAAAGCAGGGGGCAGATAATAAGCAGCTGTGTTATGGTAATGTGCATAGTGGTATTCTCCTGACTGTTGTACTCCGTAGCAGAGTATGGACCTTCCCTGAAAGATTGTCAACTTACAGAAAACGGTATCTTTTGCCTTGGAAGTGTACTATAATTACAGCACAAACAAAGCAGAGAAGGGTACGGTATACCATGGAAGAATTATACAAATTGATTGAAGAAAAAATTGCAGCATCCGGATATCCGGGAAAAATCGACGGAAAAGAGTTTTATGAGGATGTGAGCGCAGAGGTAGATGAGAAAGAAAACGGCACCTACATGTTTCTGATCAAAAAAGATGATCTGCTTTCGTATCAGGGATGCATGGATGTGATGGACAGCGAATTTGATCTGCATTATGTGGATATTCATTTTGCAGAAGCAAGCTTCCATGTTGATTTTGATGCCTGATGAGAAAGACAGATTTTACAGGCAGAAAACATATGGATTCTGACACATTCAAATGCCGGTTGTCAGGAAAGTCATTTCCCGAAACATGTTTCCATGAGGGACAGCGGCAGGTGGATTTGTTCAGACAGAATCAGAAAGAATAGGAGTTATACGAAAACTATGGGAAAAGCTACAAAAATCGCCATTCTAGGTCTGGGAACCGTCGGCGGCGGTGTATACAAGGTGCTGGAGATGCAGAAGGAGGAGATGGAACGGAAGCTTGGAAGCTCTGTTGAGGTTGCACATATTCTGGTGCGCAATCTGGAGAAGGCTGCTGCAAAGGTTGCGGATCCGTCGATTCTGACAAATGATATCGATGTTATTATCAATGATCCGGAGGTTCGCATCGTTGTTGAAGTAATGGGCGGCATCGAACCGGCAAAGACCTATATTTTAAAGGCTCTGAAAGCTGGAAAAAACGTAGTTACAGCCAATAAGGATCTGCTGGCTTCCGAAGGACAGATCCTCATGGACACAGCAGGAGAAAATCACTGTGATCTGTTTTATGAGGCAGCGGTTGCCGGCGGTATTCCGATCATCGGTCCTCTGAAACTGGCGCTGGCAGGCAATCATGTTGCAGAGGTGATGGGTATTGTCAATGGTACAACAAACTTCATTCTTACAAGAATGACCAGAGACGGAATGGAGTTTTCGGATGCTCTGAAGCTGGCACAGGAACTGGGATTCGCGGAAAGCGATCCGACCGCCGATGTGGAAGGTCTGGATGCAGGCAGAAAAATGGCGATCCTTGCCTGTGCGGCCTTCAATTCCCGGGTAACCTTTGACAATGTGCATACCGAGGGTATTTCCGGTATTACTGCAAGGGATATCCGGTATGCAAAAGAAATGGGACATGTGATCAAGCTGCTGGGTGTTGCCAGAAATACAGAAAGGGGCATTGAGGTCATGGTTCATCCGATGCTGATCGACGAAAGTCATCCGCTGGCGGCAGTCAATGATTCCTACAATGCGGTATTTGTCCGTGGAGATGCGGTACAGGATACCATGTTCTACGGACGAGGTGCAGGAGAACTGCCCACGGCCAGCGCCGTAGTCGGTGATATTTTCGAGATCGTCCGCAATATCGATTTCAACTGCTGCGGAAGGATCGGCTGTACCTGCTACAAACAGCTGCCTGTCGTTCCCTACGAGGAGACCTGCAGCAAGTACTTTATCCGCATAAAGGTAGAGGATCGAAACGGTGTACTGGCAAGTATTGCTGCGGTATTCGGCAACAATAATGTCAGCATCGAGCAGATGGTGCAGCGCCGCAAACAGGAGGATTTTGCAGAGCTGGTTCTGATCACCGAATCGGTAAAAGAAAAGAATCTGAAAGATGCACTGACGATCCTTCGCGGCATGTCCATTGTAAAAAAAGTAAGCAATGTCATCCGTGTGGCACAGTGATCGAAAATAGAGAGACAGATGCAAAAAGCTTCGGAAATGCGATGCATTTTCCGAAGCTTTTTGTGTACGGAACGATCTGGCGGTCAGGCGGCTTTTTTCATTCCGTGTTTTTCTACGAAGCCGGTCAGGATCAGTGTCAGGGCACCGTCACCGGTTACGTTGCAGGCCGTTCCGAAGGAATCCTGCAGAGCGAAGATGGTCAGCATCAGTGCGGTTCCGGTCTCGTCAAAGCCAAGAACGCCGGTAATCAGACCAAGAGAAGCCATAACGGTTCCGCCCGGAACACCCGGAGCGCCGATGGCAAAGATGCCGAGCAGCAGACAGAAGAGGATCATCTGCCCCAGGGATGGGAGACTTCCGTACAGGATCTTGGAAATTGTCATAACGAAGAAGACTTCCGTCAGTACCGATCCGCACAGGTGGATGTTGGCAAACAGCGGGATACCGAAGTCGACCATGTCATCACGGAGTGTCGGCTCGGATTTCTTTGCACACTGCAGAGCAACGGCCAGGGTGGCAGCGGAGGACATGGTTCCGACAGCTGTCAGATAAGCGGATCCGTAATTTTTGATGATATGCATTCCGCTCTTGCCGGAGTATACACTGGCGATTCCGTAGAGCAGTGCCAGCCAGATATAATGACCGGCCATAACGATCACAATAACGATCAGGAAGATCGGCAGCTGCTTGGTGATGGAACCTTCATAAGCCAGTGTACAGAAAGCAAAGCCGATAAATACCGGAAGGATCGGAATAATAATGCGGTTAACGACCTCCAGAATGATCTTCTGAAATTCATTCAGAACTTCGGTGATCACAGTTGCTTTGGTCCAGGTTGCTGCCAGACCCAGCAGCATGGAGAAGACCAGTGCACTCATAACCGGCATGATCTGCGGAATATTCAGCTGGAAAACAACCTCCGGCAGTTCCTTCAGACCCTCCACTTCGGTAGCGATGGACAGATGCGGAATCAGTCCGTAGCCCGCCAGCATGGCAAAAAATGCAGCACCGATGGACGAGAGATATGCGATGGTGACTGCCACGCCCAGAAGTTTTGAGGCATTGGAGCCCAGCTGGGTGATGGACGGAGCAATGAAACCGATGATGATCAGTGGAACACAGAATACGATGATCTGGTTCAGTATGTACTTCACAGTGACGAAGAAATTCATCGGTCCCTCGGGGAGTACCAGACCCAGAAGCATACCGAGAATCGCAAAGATCAGCAGACGCATCGGGAGGCTGGACATTAGTTTTTTCATGTTTCTACCCTCTCATTTCTATTTTGTTGTTTTTGTTTTAATCCTGCACCGTACGAGGAGCGTCCTGCAGATCGCATTCCTGTTCTTTCGATTCGGCGCTCGACTATACGAGTATAGCATGGAAATGGTACTATCAGAAGTGCAGGGGATAAATACCGTAATTATTAGGGGAAAACAGGGAAAAGAGACGACATTTTTTCTGATAGAGAAGAAAAGAACATAATATAAGGGCAGGTTCCGGGAATTCATGGTATAATACAAATCTGTGTTCGCATGTATTCATAGAAAGATGAACGGACACAGCAGATAAGCAGCGGAGGGAAGCTGTACCCCGAAGCAAAAATAGGAGGAATAACATACATGGCATGGTATCAGGAGGCTGTATTTTATCATATTTATCCGTTGGGACTGACAGGAGCACCTAAGCTCAATGCATACGGTGAGCCGGAGCACCGGCTGAACACACTTCTCCCCTGGATCGGGCATATTCAGAAGCTGGGATGTACGGCTCTGTATATCGGACCGCTTTTTGAATCTGTCGGTCACGGATATGAGACAACCGATTACAGGAAGCTGGATTCCCGACTGGGAACCAACGAGGATCTGAAGAACTTCGTTGATGCCTGTCACAAGGCAGGGATCCGTGTCGTTCTGGACGGTGTATTCAATCATACAGGACGTGATTTTTTTGCATTTCAGGATATCCGGGAAAAAAGGGAGAATTCTCCGTATGTGAACTGGTACTGTAATGTAAATTTCTGGAACAACAATGAATATAACGATGGATTTTCCTATGATAACTGGGGCGGATACAACCTGCTTGCCAAGCTGAATCAGAGAAATCCGGAAGTACAGGGATATATTGCGGATGTGATCCGTTTCTGGGTCAGTGAATTTGATATCGACGGCATTCGTCTGGATGCAGCCGATGTGCTGGACTTTGATTTCATGCGCATGCTTCGCCGTGTGGCGAATGAAGTGAAGCCGGAATTCTGGCTCATGGGAGAAGTGATCCACGGCGATTACAGCCGCTGGGTCGGCGGTGACATGCTGCACGCGGTGACTAACTATACCCTGCATAAAGGTCTGTATTCCGGACATAACGATCACAACTATTTCGAGATCGCCCATACGGTACGCCGTCTGGAGGATATGACAGGACATGATCCCAACGGACTTGGTCTCTATAATTTTACCGATAACCATGATGTGGAACGAATCCATACCAAGCTTTACAACAAGGCACATATGATACCGGTTCACATTCTCAGCTATACACTGCCGGGTGTTCCGTCAATCTACTATGGAAGTGAATTCGGTATCGACGGCAAAAAAATGCGCGGTTCCGATGATTCGCTGCGTCCGGCCATTGATCTGAATGAGTATGCGGATGCATTTGAGAAAAATCCGTATACCCGCTGTCTGGCTGCACTGGGAAAGGTTCGAAAAGTATATCCGGCCTTGTCTTATGGTGTCTATAAGGAGCGGGTCCTGACAAACCGGCAGTATGCATTCACCCGTACGATTCCGGGACAGAATGTTATTGTTGCTGTAAACAATGATGACAATGAGGCACAGATCTCCGTGCCTGCTGATGGTGTGGCTGCCTACCGCGGAACGCTGACCGGTACACAGGTACAGGCGGAAAATGGCTGGGTGCAGATTCATCTGGCAGTAAACAGCGGTGATGTCTATGTGCCGGCAGATGCTGCAGAAGCAGCCGGAACAGAAGAGGCTGTACTGGAAAATACAGCTGCGGTTCCGGAAATCAGACCGGCTGAAACACAGCCGAAGGCGGAAAAAGCAGCGGAAGATGCAGAAAATGAGAAGGATACCATTAATGAAACAGCTGCTGTAACAGATGTTGTAAAAGCCACAGCTGTAGAGAATGCATCTGCAGAAAAGGGAACTTTTTCTTTGGAAAAACTAACACAGGATTCGATCGAAGAGGCATTTAAGACAAGAGTACGTCCGCTGGCTCCGGAGGAACTGACCGTGGAGGAGCTGCAGATCAGTATCCTGGAGAGAATGCGCAGGAACGGACCGGTAAACGAACAGATGAAGCGAACCGTAACCGATAATACACATCACGGATCGCTGGTCAACTGGCTGAAGAGCTTTCGCTAAGAAAGTATATTGCTGCGAAGACTGTACAAGTACCGGCAGCAGGTGCTCTGAAGCATAAAAATATCTATTCTTTACAAGAAAAACAAATAAACTTATACTAAACTTAATGTCTGACTCCCGGACATAAGTATAAGTATTAACAATTGCAGTACAACAGGGAATGAAGAAAAGAGGTTCTGATAATGAATACGCTTGAAAATAATATTCTCACGATTATTGAAAAAAACAGTCACATCGGTATTTCCGATCTGGCAGTTCTTCTGGGTGCAGAAGAAATTGAAATTGCAAATTCCGTAAAGCGGATGGAAGAGGAAGGCATTATCTGCGGATACAGTACCATGATCGACTGGGACAAGACCGACATCGAGAAGGTTTCTGCATTGATCGAGGTTCGGGTTACTCCGCAGAGAGGAAAAGGTTTCGACGATATTGCCGAGCGTATTTACAAATACCCGGAGGTAAACTCTGTATATCTGATCTCCGGCGGATATGATCTGCTGGTCACACTGGAAGGCAAGACACTGAAACAGGTATCCGGTTTCGTAACCAATAAGCTTTCTACGCTGGATACGGTCATCAGTACGGCAACACATTTCATTCTTAAGAAATATAAGGATCATGGCGTGGTTATGGCGCCGAAGGCAAAAGATCGTCGTGAAATGGTATCCCCGTAACTGAAAATAGAGTATTCAGGCGATTCTTGAAGAAGATTCGCTGCAAGGCGCTGACGGTGAGTGTGTTTTTCACCCGGTGCCGACCGAAAGAGGTTATCTATGAGCAAAGCAATTCATGAACAGCTTGCCGGGAAAGTCGTTGAGATGAAGCCTTCCGGCATCCGTAAATTTTTTGATATCGTAAGCGAAATGTCCGATGCTATTTCGCTGGGTGTAGGTGAGCCTGACTTTGATACACCCTGGCATATTCGTGATGAGGGTATTTATTCTCTGGAACAGGGACGTACCTTTTATACATCCAACTCCGGACTGAAGGAACTGCGTGTGGAGATCTGTAATTATCTGCAGCGCACCCAGGGAATTACCTATGATCCCCTGAATGAAGTACTGATCACGGTAGGCGGATCTGAGGCGATCGATCTGATGTTCCGCGCTATGATCAATGACGGGGAAGAGGTATTGATTCCGCAGCCGTCCTACGTATCCTATGAGCCCTGTGCGATCCTTGCCAATGCGGTTCCGGTCATTATTGATCTGAAGGCCGAGAATGAGTTCCGTCTGACTCCGGAGGAACTGGAGGCAGCCATCACACCGAAATCCAAGATTCTGGTGCTTCCGTTCCCGAACAATCCGACCGGCGCAATTATGCGGAAGGAAGATCTGGAAGCCATCGCAGAAGTCATTATCAGACATGATTTGTATGTCCTTTCGGATGAGATCTATTCCGAGCTGACCTATACAGACGGTCATGTATCCATTGCATCCCTGCCGGGTATGCAGGAGAGAACCATTCTGGTAAACGGTTTTTCCAAAGCCTATGCCATGACCGGATGGAGAATGGGATATGCCTGCGGTCCGCAGCCGATCATCCAGCAGATGACCAAGATCCATCAGTATGCGATCATGTGTGCGCCGACGACCAGCCAGTATGCCTGTGTGGAAGCCCTGCGCAACGGCGATGAGGATGTACGGATGATGCGGGAATCCTATAACGAGAGAAGACGCTACGTCCTGCATCGTCTGAAAAATATGGGTATTCCCTGTTTTGAGCCTCTGGGGGCATTCTATGCATTTCCGTGTGTAGAGGAATTTGGTATGTCCAGTGAAGAATTCGCCGAGACGCTTCTTCGTGAAGAGAAGGTTGCAATCGTACCGGGAACCGCATTCGGTGCCTGCGGAGAAGGCTTCCTGCGTTTGTCCTATGCCTACTCTCTGGAGAATCTGACGGAAGCACTGAACCGCCTGGAAAAATTTGTTGCCAGACTTCGTGAACAGAAACAGTGATTTCTATTGGTATATATAAGAAATAATAAAAACAATAAGAACAATAAGAAAAACGGAACAGCCGCTCAAACGGCTGTTCCGGTTTTTGTATGAAGGGAAATGATTCTGCATATGAAAATGTATTATTTCAGGCCGTACCAGCCGATTCCCTCGGCTTTCCAGCCGACCTTAACAAGGTAATCGTTTTCCGATTTGCTGGTGGTGTAGTTATGCGTACCGGTTACGGCATTCGGATTATACTGGCGGTACAGGGCTTTGCCTTTGGCATCATCGGAGTACCAGCCGGTTCCTTCGGCTTTCCAGCCAACAGCGACCAATGCATCCCGTTCACCTTTGGATGTCGTGTAATGGTGGTCGCCGGCATTCGCATTGTACAGACGATATACCGGTGTTTTGGAAGCAGCCGGAGCATTCCAGCCGATTCCCTCATAATTCCAGCCGATCTTTGCGAGATGGTCCTTCTCGCCTCGGCTGCCGGTATAGAAATGCTCTCCGCTGTTCGGATTGTACAGACGATACATCGGAACGGAAGCTGTCGGTTTGGCAGTCGGTGTCGGTGTGACGGAAGCGGTTGGTTTGGGAGTCGGTGTCGGTGTGATCGAAGCAGTACCGACGCCGATCCAGGTGATCTTTGTCGCCCCGTAATTTTTGCGAACCGCTGCTGTCCAGCTTTTGTTCTTTGACGGGAAATACGCATTTGCCTGAATCTGGTTTCCGCTGAAGTAATTTTCCAGCCAGTCGTCGGACATGGCGGGGGCATTTCCTTTAAAGGTGATCTTTTTCAGACCGGTATCTGCTGCAAAGGCATTTTCTCCGATACTTGTCAGAGATGCAGGGAAAGTGATCTCTGAAAGAGACGTACAGCCGAAAAAGGCCATTTTGCCGATTTCGGTCACGGCATCGGAGAGGGTAACCGAACGCAGTCCGCTGCAGGCAGCAAATACGGTAGAATCAATGACTTTCAGAGCTTTGGGCAAAGTCAGAGAAGTCAGGGAAGAACAATTGAAAAATGCACCTTCGCCAATGGAAGAAACAGATGCCGGCAGCTGCAGGGATGCCAGTGCTTCACAGTTGAAGAAGGCTCGTTCGCCGATCGAAGTTATGCCGGAAGGCAGCGTAATCGATGTAAGGGCGGTGCATCCGGAAAAGGTGTCATTTTCGACCGTTTTGATTTCGGCAGGAAGGTTGACCTGCTTCAGACTCTCGCAGCCGAAGAAGACCTGTTCTTTGACAGTGCGAAGAGTGTAGGGCAGGGAGACCGACGTTAATCCGGAACAGCCTTTAAAAGCAGCTGTTTCCAGCGAGGTGATGCCTTCCGGAATAACCAGATTCGTAAGTGAAGTACAGCCATAGAAAGTGGCTGCTTCAATCGTCTTCAGGGAGGAAGACAGCGTTAATGTCTTCAAGGAAGAACAATTATAGAAAGCATTAAACCCAAGTGTTTTCACACGATTGGGAATAACCATGGATTCCAGACTGCTGCATCCGTAAAAGGTCTTGCTTCCGATGGTTGTGACAGCATCCGGGATGTTGACAGAGCGAAGGGAACTGCAGCCGTAGAAAGCCTGTACACCGATAAAAGAGAGCGTATCGGGGAGCTGTGCTGCCTCCAGACTGCTGCATCCGCTGAAAGCGAAGGCACCGACGGACTGTACACTGGATGGAATACGGATCGTCTGCAGACCCGGCAGATCGGTAAAGGCATATCTGCCGATGGTAGTGATGCCGTCTTCGAGAATGATCGTGGTGATCTGATCCGCGTTCGAGGCCCATGGTACGGCTGTTGAACTGCTGAAATCATACATGGAACCGGAACCGCTGAGTGTCAGCGTAGGACCGTCCAGTTTCCAGGTTACAGAAGTACCGCATTTGTCATTGGCGGCCAGAAGTGCATCTTCTTCGGATGCAGAATCAGCCGCCGTATTATCTTCTATTTCTGAAGCTTCATAGCCGTCTGCAGCGGCTGGCTTATATGCAGGATCGGAATCTGTCTCAGAAAGAGCATCAAAGCTGTCCGTCTCAGGAAGAATCAGATCCTCCGAAGACGCTTCGACAGAAACGGAAGAAATCTCTGCCGCAGCTGCTTCATCTGCATAGACAGAAGAAGCAGACAGAGACAGAAGAAGTACGGTAGATAGTGCGATCGATTCGAAACGTTTATGAAAACGCATATGCAGCGTTCCTCCTTGCTGTTTTTGCTCTATTATAACAGATTACATAGGGAAAACAACTTGTGTGAAAGTCATACTATTCGTTCATGTTGACGGGGTATAGGAGATTCGATATAATTGTTAGAAGCAAAAAGGTATTGTTTATGTAAGGCGGCACCAGAATGAAAATCAAAAATGATTTTATAATAAGAGAGATTGCAGGCGAATATATTGTGATTCCGACCGGAAGAACCGTATTGGATTTCAACGGGCTGATCACATTGAATGAGATCGGTGTATTGCTGTGGAAGCTCCTGCAGAAGGGAACCGACATGGATGAGATGATCCGGGCGGTACTTGAAGAATATGAAGTAGAAGAAGCTGTTGCCAGAGAAGATATTCTTGCATTCATTGAGAAGCTGGATGCAAACCATGTATTGATAAAGGAAGATACCGATGAAAATGACTGAGACCAGTCGGTTACAAGTGGATAGAGGAAGTATTATTCAGAAGGAAATCGAAAGATTTCCTTCTATTTATTTAGAGGGAGCTGCCTGCTGCGGCAAAACGACTGCCGCGCGGATGTTTCTTCGGCAGGCGGCAGATGCGAATTTCCGAACAGAAGAACTGGATCTGCAGAGGGAAAATGACCGGGAAAGGCTTCCGGAGGTACTGGCGGAAATGTTGGTGCAGGGGACAGATGCGGAAGACAGGACCGGCTGCTGTCTGTTTTTGGATAATTATTCCATGCTTCTTCCGGAGAAGCTGCGGAAAAGGATCTGTGATACGATCGGGCGGCTGCCAAAGGAGAATCATATTCTGCTTGCTGGCAGAGAAAAACCGGATCATCTGCTTCTGGAACTGCTGTGGCACGGAGAGATGGGAATGATCACCCAGCCGATGCTTGCGTTTACAGAGAAGGAACTGCGTTCGTTTCTGAAAGAAATGAACAGTCGTTTAAGCAGCAAAACCGTGTATGCAAAGAGCGGCGGCTGGCCGGGAATCGCAGCACTTCTGCCTGTGCTGGAGAAAACCCGGGGACAGGAGCAGGAAATTTCTGTTTCCGGACTTCTGACAGGTTATGAGATGCAGGTACTGCTGCAGGAAGAGATACTGGGATCTTTAAGTGAAGATGAGAAATATTGTGTACAGCTTGCGTCCCTTGCAGACGGTATTCTTCCGTATGCATTAGAGAAGATCTGCAGCTCGGAGAATCGTATGGATGCCGGTGAAGATCTGGAACGGAAAGGGATCTTCTATCGCCGGCGGCAGCAGGAGAAATTTTTCGTTTGGGAGATCTTCCGCCCTGCCCGGGAGCCGGAGAAAGCGGACGAGATGAGGCAAATGATTGCCCGCCTGTATGAAGAACAGGAGAATCTGCAGGAAGCAGGAAAGCTTTGGGAAAAGCTGGGGGGAAAGGAATGGAAGGCATTCTGTCTGCGGCATTATACGGAGATCCCGTTTCTTTCATTGAATTATCGAAAGGCCGGAAAATGGGAGGAAAAGGGCGCCGATCATCGTCTTCTCTATCTGAAGGGAATGCTGGCAGTACAGCAGAAAAATCAAAAAGCATTGCAGACCTGTATTCAGAAACTGCAGAAGATGAAGCAGACGGAAGCCCGGGAAGCCGTCTGCAATCTGCAGTTTGCTTCTCCCTGGATGTCCGGTAAAGACTGGTTCAGGCTGTTGGAGGAATCCTTTAGTGATGAACAGAAGTGCCGGCTGTATCACCCGGTCGGCAGCAGTGTGTCCTGCCTGTGGGGGCTGCGGGATATGGCTTTTGTTTTTGCCGATCTGCGCAGAGAACAGAATCGCTATACCCGAATATGGAAGAAATGTCTGGAAAGGAAGGAACAGGCATATCTGGAATTTGCCAGAGCGGAGTATCTGGCAGAAACGTTTCGTGAAAAAGAGATTACGCAGGAACACCGGGAACGGCTGCAGGAATATGCGGCTGAAATGCCGGAGCAGTATGTACCGGTACTTGCAAAAATAAACGGACAGCTTGGTTTTACGGAAGAACATGCAGCGGAAAAAGATCGGGAGAAGCAGGGAGAGAGGCTCATGCAGGAGAATGAGCAGACACGTCTTCGTTTTATACTGGCCAAAGCTGCATTTGCGGGACCGATAAAGCGTCAGAAATATCATACCGAACTCAGGGAAGTATTTGGAAACAATCTGGCAAAGTGGAGCGTGGAAGGAGAATTTTACCCGCTGTTTGCATACACACGTCTGCTGCTTCGGGAAAAACAATATGCAGCTGCTGAACAGATCCTGGACAGGATCCGGCCGGAAGCGGAGAAAATGGATTCCTCACGGATCATCGCAGAGATCCTGTTTATGCAGGCAATCGTGCATCACCAGAAAAAACAATATGCATCGGCACTGCGGGAGACGGCACAGTCCTTTGCCATTTCCGATCGCTTTCGGTACGGACGCTTCTATACGGAATATGATGAGACGGGAAGCGAGCTGCTGCATGCATATCTGGATTCACAGAAACAGCAGGAGCAGCCGCATGTAAAAAGGAAGTCCTATCATTACTCGAATATTCTGCAGGCACCGGAGACGGAATATCTGCGGATCCTGATACGAAAATCCGGCAGGCAGATGAAACAGAACAGTATGGCTGCCGTTCAGAACAAGGAGCGGCTGACCCCAACGGAAAAGCTGCTGCTGGCGGATCTGGAGGAAGGACTCAGCAATAAACAGATCGCAGAGAAACACAGTCTCGAGATTTCCACGGTTAAAACGCATCTGCAGCATCTATATAAAAAACTCGGAGTCAGCAGCAGAACAAAGGCTGTTTTTATGGGAAAGAAACAGGAATTACTGGGCTGAAAATGCGAAAATAGTAAAAAAATACACAAAAATCATCCAAAAGGATGAGGACGAATACGGAAACACAGGTTATACTGAAGAAAATGCATGTATTACGACCTTTTTTCAGAAAGGTTAGAAAGAGGTGGATATGATAAAGAGGAAAAAAATACTTTCGCTTTCTCTGGCCCTCGCCATGATGTGTACGACTTTGCTGGGCACCGGTGTAACGGCAGCGGCAGATGACACACTGGAGGAGACGGCAGAAAACGAATCCATGCTGCAGGCCGCTGATGATAAGACGGCGTATTTTTCGGTAAATATGTTCGACTATGACACAACGAACATCAATAGATCCCAGACCAATGCGAGGGGAACCTTTTTCTTCAATAATGGTCAGGATAATAACTATGCCTACAACCGTTGGACAGGCAACGGCGGAAGTCCTACGTTTGGTATTGCAGAAGATACGCTGGATGCAAACGGTAATATCAATATCAAATATGACAATATTGGTATTCTGGATCCAACGACAAGTGCCAATGGAAAATATACATACACCAATGTGCAGGTTCCGTTTCAGTACAACAGTCGTACCGGATATTATGAGCTGAATTCAGCAACCTATGATGTACACTTTCAGAATCGTTACCCAAGTTCCAATGCTACTTTGACAGGAAGCAGCAGAAACGGATACGGCTTTTTCCCGTTTTATCCAAGAAACAGTTATAGTGAAAACCGAAAAAGCAACATCCATTTCGGCATGACCTTTTCTACAGAGTTCTTCATGACGGAGAATGGTAAGATCAACGGAGACGAGAATGGTCAGCCGATCAGCTTTGAATTTACCGGCGATGATGATGTATGGGTATTCATCGATGGAAAACTGGTACTTGACATCGGTGGAATTCATGATGCTGTACAGGGAGCGGTTAACTTTGCGACCGGAGATATTACCTACAGATGGGGAAATCGCAATTATGCAGACGAGCAGAATCTGTGGACAACTCTGGGAACCAGTGATACGGAATGGAGAAGTTCCACGACGCCGCATACTCTGCAGGTATTTTACCTGGAGCGAGGCGGCAATCTGTCCAACTGCCGGATCAAATTCAACCTTCCGCAGAAAAGGGTAGTAAGTCTGACAAAAGCAGTTACCAATACGGTTTCTGAATCGGACACGGAACTTAAGAATAAGCTGAATGATCTGGAATTTGAGTTTACTGCATACAAAAAATCCGGAAAGAATACATCTGCTGAGCCTTTTGCCGGAACTGCATATTATGTATATAACAGTAATAACAAACTGGTAAAAACCGGAACAACAAGTGCAGACGGCAAATTCAGTATGAAAGGTGATCAGCGTGTCAGCTTCTATATTGAGAAGGATCTGTATGATGACACGGATCCGGACTACGTATATTTTGTAGAGAGTCAGGAGCCGCAGTCGGTAACTTCCTGGGAAGCCGTTGGACTGGGAAGCAATACGATCAACAAGAACGGACACCAGAGCCCGGAACTGGAGATCGCAAAGGCAACAGCTGTAACAAAGGGAGCAGCTGCTCCGTCGTATCGTTATGTATGTAAGAACGAAGTGGTTTCCGAAGCGCATGATGATCTGGTCGTTCTTGATTATGGAAGACCGGTGGATATCGATGTTCTGAAAAATGATATTCTGAATGAAACCAATCCGCGTATCGGCGGAATCCGCGAGTATAAGTCTGAAATAAGCAGTGACGGTGCGGAAGTTGATATTTCGGATGATCCGTTTGCTGCACAGGATCTTGGACTTTCCTGTGGAACGGCAGCAATAGAAGCAGGAACCAAGATCAGATATACTCCCAATACCTTTATGGACCAGGTAGATACTCTGCAGTATGTTGTCGGAAACAGTGCTGCGGAAGGTAATGCAGAGAATATTGCAAAAGTAACGATTCTTCCGGCAACCAGTGTTTACTATGAGGATAATTTCAGTTCTGCGAATGGAAAAACGGTAATCAAATACAGCGGAGATTATTCTGCAAATGAAATTATATCAAATGAAGTACAGTCCAGTGAAAATACGGTATACGGCTATGATGCATCTTATGAAGATCAGAAGGGATTCAGTGACGACGGAGCAACTGCAATGGAAAACGGTGCCGAAGCAGAGTTTACCTTCAAGGGAACCGGTGTAGAAATCTTCACCAAGACAGATACTTCTTCTCCCAAAATTTATGCAAGAATCTACATGAAGAATGATGACGATTCAGAAACACTGAAAAAGATTCTGTATGTGGATAATATGTATGACAGAGCCGGTGATGGACTGTATGTGGTTCCGACACTCAGTTTTGTAATGGATGAGCATGCAGAGTATAAAGTAAAACTGAAGGTGTTCCCGAATACAAAGGGAGAAAAAACGACATATTATCTGGATGGCATTCGTATTCATAATCCGATCGATGTAGATGACAAGGAGAATCCGGACAGCGCAGTTGCATATGACGCGTATAATCAGGCATTTGAAAATGAATATGCCTATGCAAATGTCCGTGATGTACTTCTGAGCAGTATCAACAGCGATGGATCACTGGATGTATTCAATGATCCGAACGTCGGAGATGTTGATGAAGAATCGGCTTCCGGAAACGGAGTGGTATATCTGGATAATGTACCGTATACTACAGCGGATGCATCTGTTTATGAGAAAGATGGTCCGAAAAATGAGGTTTATCTCTCCAACCCGAACTGCATTGCATTTACGATTGCCGGATATTCCAATACAAGCAATCATGTATTCATCGGATTGAAAGCACCGGAAGGAAAGAGTACCCGGGTAAAGGTTACCAACGACTGGGGTACAAAGTCGATCGACGTTACTTCCACAGCTGAATTGTATTATCCGATCACACCGACATCAGACGGACATGTGGTTATTCAGAATGAGGGCAATAATCTTCTGGCTATTACAGAAATTCGTGTAACAGGTGTGACGGAAGCACAGAAAGAGCAGCTGCTGAATACCGGTTACAATACACTGGATTATGCAGCAACATTCAGTCAGACGGAACCGGATGCCGATTCACATGTAGAGGGAACTACGATTTCCGCAGACTCTGTTGATGTTATCATTCAGAATAACACGACCAAAAGAAATTCAGAGATTCTGAAAGAGTGGACAGCACGCGTTGTCAGTGCATTCACAAGAGTATTTACACGGTAGGAAAGGAGATAGAAAATGAAGAAGAAATATCTGAAGCCTGCCGTCTATTTTGAGCAGTATTCTTTATCGGCAAACATTGCCGGAGCATGCGGTGCAGGTTCAAATGGCGGCGGCAGTATGGGAGGACCCGCACAGGGAGATCCATACAGCTGTGCCTGGATGGATAACGGTGCTGTTATTGCTTACAGTAACCAGGATGCCTGTGGAGATGCCTATGTCGAGGATGCCAATTCCGTCGGCATCTGGTGCTACAACTCAGGCGGAGATAATGTACAGGTGTTCACATCCTGAGAACAGGATAGGTATCAGAGTATGGCCGGGTCTTTTGACCCGGCTATGTTCTGTCATAGGCGGCAGTATTCGTAATACGAATCGAGCTGCAGGTGTGCGGCAGGCGCACAGGATTTGGGAACAGGAACCATGGGTGATGCTGCCGGGTCAGCGGGTGCGCGGCAGGCGTACACGATTTTGGAATAGGAACTTTGGATGATACTGCCGGGCAGCAAGTGCGCTGCAGCTGCACAAGTTTTTGGCATAAAAACCTATGTATGAGAGAATATATGAATAAAAAATATCGGATCGCCGATTATATCATAGAGATCGAGGCTCCCTTTGCATGGAGATCCGGGGAGCGTTTTGCGGATTTTGAAGAGGAAAATAACCGGGAGGCGGATTTCATCGTACACTGGACACTGGTCGATGTGATCGATGACAGGCCCTCGGAGGAATATAAAATATTTGAAAATCAGCCATCGCAGTATTATCTGACGGGCAGTACGCTTATGAAATATGAGCGGGTCAATGTGGGCAGAGAGCCGTATTTCTGTCTGCAGACCAATCTGCGTGCAGAGGAAGGAACGGGGCCTGTTCAGCTGCTGTGCAGAGGAATCGGAACGGAGATCAATCTGGAATCGGCGCTAGGGCTGTTTACACATATGGAACTGACCATGATCCTGAATCTGAAGCGTGCCTTTATTATGCACAGCGCATGCATCTGTAAAGGAAACCGGGCAATTCTGTTTTCCGGACGCAGCGGTGCCGGAAAGAGTACGCAGGCAGAGCTTTGGGAAAAACTGCAGGGATGGACCATCATCAATGGTGACAGAACCGGCGTGCGCAGAATTGCCGGAGACTGGAAGGCGTACGGTCTGCCTTACGCAGGGACATCCGGAATCTATCGGAATGATTCGGCGTCCATACAGGCAATTGTATTTCTGGAGCAGGCGAAGGAATGCCGGATCCGGCGTCTGGATGTGACAGAAGCTTTTAAACGAATGCTCAGTGAGACGTTTGTCTATTCCTGGATCCGTGAGCTGCAGGAAAGGATCCTGCAGGAACTGATTACGCTTGCGGGGGACATTCCGGTATATCTGCTGGCCTGTACACCGGATGAACAGGCGGTGCAGTGTCTGAAGGAAAAAATGAAGGAGGATGGGACAGCGGATGAATGTACAGTATCAACTTCCCGGACTTAATACCTATCTGTATCAAAAAGCGGATCGTCTGCAGATTCCGATCGGAGGCACGTTTGAACTGACTCCGATGTGCAATATGAACTGTAGAATGTGCTATGTACGAAAGACGCGGGAAGAAATGGGACGGGATCTTCTGCCTGCCGGGGAGTGGATCCGTATCGGAAGAGAGGCCCGGGAACAAGGGCTGCTGTTCCTGCTTCTGACCGGCGGAGAACCTTTTCTGCGGCCGGATTTCCGGGAGATCTATGAAGAACTGCATGACATGGGATTTGTACTCACGATCAACAGCAACGGTACGCTGATCGATGAGCAGGTGATCAGCTGGCTGAAAGAGAGACCACCGATCCGCATCAACATTACCCTGTATGGAGCCTCCAACGCATCGTATGCAAGGCTGTGTGCCAATCCACAGGGATTTGATCAGGTCATGCGCGGAATACATCTGTTAAAGCGGGAAGGCATCGAAGTAAAACTGAATTATACCGTTACTCCGTATAATGCAGAGGATTTTCATGCTATTCGGAAGATCGCCGCAGAGGAAGAGCTGTATATCCAGACAGTTACCTACTTGTTTCCGCCGATCCGTAAGGGAAGAGAAAATATCGGGAGAAACGACCGTTTCACACCGGAAACAGCAGCTTACTACAGTGCCTGGAACCAGCTGTACAATATGGGACCGAAAGCATTCCGAAAACGGACGGATACTATGCTGGCAGAGGACAGCTGTCTGGATTTTACGACGGAGACGACAGAGGAGCGGGAAGGCATTCGCTGTCATGCGGGAAAATCCTCCTTTTGGGTCACATGGGAAGGAAAGATGCTTTCCTGCGGTATGCTGGATCAGCCGTCTGCAGATATTATTGAAACGGGTTTTGCCGGTGCATGGAAAACGATCGTACAGAGAACGGCTGCAATCCGTATGCCTGCAAAATGTACATCCTGTGCATCAAGGAAGAAATGCGGGGTCTGTGCGGCGATGGTGCTTGCCGAGAGCGGGGATTATGAAAAGGAACCGCTGTACCGATGCCGGATGACGGAATGCTATACAGATGCGTGCAGGCAGGTTCTGGAAGAGATGGAAGAAGGAAAGTCCGGATATACCGGAACGATGGAGTAAGGAGAAAACATGAGCAATAAGAAGGAACAGAATCCGGAAGGTATGGAAAAAATCAAGGCATGGGTCAAAACCCCGGTTGGAATTGCAGTGCTTGTTCTTGTGCTTCTGGTGATCGCTGTCGCTGCAGTAAAGCTTGCAGCCGGCAGACCCGCACAGGAGGCAGAGAAACAGACAATCGATACTGCCGCAGACAGCAGCATTGCTGTGCAGACGCCCGCAGAGCAGACCTTGCAGCAGGAAAAGGGGGAGACTTCTTCCACGAGTATTGGCGGCGCGGATGAAGAAACTGGAATCAGGGTAACTTCCGAGCCATCGGACCAGGAGAAAACGGATGAAACTGCCGTACTGCAGGAAGAACAGAAGCCGGACAGCAGTACACCTCCTGTAAATGAGACCGATGATGCAGCGGAGCAAAGCGGCAGCAGTAATACTGTACAGACCGGAAGAAGTGCAGATGGAACAGCCAATATGGATGAAGTGGACCTGGAGCAGTTTCCGGTCTATGGAAGTCCGGAGAATCCGGCTGTGGAAAGCGAAGAAGATACAGCTTCTATGCAGGCGTCGGAATATGACGGCATGCTTGGAAACACACCGCTGCGGCTGAAAGGAATCCGGCCGTATGAAGGTATCTATATCGAACAGATGCTGGATACAGAATGCAGCAATGTGCCTGCTGCAATCATAGAGAATACCGGAGATCGTCTGATCAGTCTGGTACAGTTTGAAGTGATCGCAGACGGGGCAGCCTGGCAGTTTGAAGCATCGGCGATTCCGGCTGGTGAGAGCGTAGTTGTTCTGGAGAAAAATCAGGCAGCCTATGCCGATACCATGGTATATCCCGGTGCGGTAACGGTCGCTTACGGCGATGCGGGCATGCTTGGCGAGAAGGTTACGGCAGCAGCGGCTGAAGAAGATGGAATCACCATCACCAATATCAGCGGGGAGACTCTTCCTGCAATTCGTATCTTTTATAAGCTGACGGCAGATAATATGTATCTGGGAGGTATCACCTATACCGCGAAGCTGGAAGGACTGGAACCGGGGATGGAGATGACGATCTATCCGGAGCATTATACGAATGACAATGCCCGTGTTATTATGATTCGGGAGTATGAAGAATAACAGAAACAGTACAGAATATGGAAAAGGAATGCCGATCGGAGGAGAGGCATTCCTTTTTGTGTTTGTGCGGGCAGCGATGAGAATGCCGTGCTGGCACGAGCATTCAAGGAGCGCCGCGACAACTTGAGAAACTCGCAAAACGTGTTTTTCATAGTTGCCAGGCAGGCAAAAGAATGTCCGGTGGGCTTTTACTTAGAGATATATTACGAAAATTAGGAAAACATATAAAAGAAGTTGCGCAAATAATAGGAAAGGTGTAGGATATCAATGGGAATAATGAGGGTTCGGAAGCGGAATAAATATATCCGAAACGTCAAAAGCTATTGGTAATAGTTGGGATTTTATGTTTTACACACAGGAGAAGGGAAATGAAAAACAATTTCTTGAAAAAAACGCTTGTTTTAGCTGTATCGGCATCCGTCTTTGCAGCATCTGCGGCAGTTCCGGGATTTGCGGATGAGCAGAACGCAGAGATTGAACAGGGAGTATGTGAAGCTCTGCTGAATATTTCTGCAGCAACGGCTCCTTTTCAGCTGCCCGTACTTCCGAAGACAGTGATCGGACTGGATCAGAATGGAGAAACAGCAGGAGAATTTGCGGTAACCTGGGAGTCAATCGAACGTTCCATGTTTGCATCTGTCGGCAGTATAGTCGTTGTACAGGGTTCCGCTGTAATTGATGACAGCCTGACGCTTCCGGTGACATGCAGCGTACGCGTTGCGGAAGCTTCCTATGATATCACCGGTGAAACCAATGCGGCACCGGCAGCTGTACTTTCGCAGAGCATTGAAGATCCGTCCCTGCAGTCAGATGAACTTGCATCGATCGTCAACGGCAATAAAGAGATCGTTGATAATACCAGTGAGAGATGGTCGAATTACAATAACAGAAACAACAGCAATATCGTATCGCTCTCTTTTTCCTGGGATGCACCGCATCAGATCAACAGCGCGGATCTGGTTTATTACTGGGATAACCGGACGGCTGTATATCCGGCGGGCATCTGGTTTGAGTATTCGATGGACGGCACCGAGTACAGTTCCGTTGGCTATGAAGAGAACGAGATCAGCAGGGCAGAAAACGGTCTAGGCGGTGAATATGTGTATACATTTACAGAAGCAGTAGAGGCAAATACCCTTCGTATTACCTTTCTGAGCCCGACAAATGCAGAAGGTGAAGCGAATTGTGTTGCTCTGATAGAAGCCGAACTGGAAGGCGTGAAGGGTACGGTCGTACCGCAGACATCGTCTGAACTGAATGCTATATACGTAGACGGTACGGAAGCCGAAGAAAAGGGAGACTCCAGGCATTTTACCGGCGAAGCTGCAGCTGCTGCAGACGAAGCGGTTATTACTGCGGATGCAGAGGAGAATGCAGCATATACCGTCCTTCCGGCAGTGGAAGAAGATGACAGGAAGATCGTGCGCGTGGTTACCGTATCCGAGGATGGAAACGATTCTTCTGTTTATGAGATCGAGGTTACGGAGAAAGAGTGCCTGCATAAAGATTCCGAACTTCGGAATGCAAAAGAAGCATCCTGTACCGAGGACGGATACAGCGGGGATCTGTGGTGCAATACCTGTCAGAAAATCGTGCAGGAAGGAGAGAGCGTTCCTGCATTCGGACATGCGTTTGAAGTAAGAAATGCTGTTGATCCGACCTGTACCGAAGATGGATATTCCGGCGATTATTACTGTGCAAGAGAAAATGCTTTTCTTGCATCCGGCTATGCGGTTCCTGCCCGCGGACATTACTATGCAGGAGAGGTTACAAAGCCTGCCACCTGCAAAGAGGACGGTGTACTGACCTACCGGTGCAATGCATGTGACAGCAGTTATACAGAGGTGATCCCGAAGCTTGCGCATGCATGGGATAACGGTACCGATATCGTGAAAGCATCGAAGACATCTACGGGACTTCGCCTGTACCGCTGTGGTTCCTGCGGCGTAACCAGAACCGAGGTGATCGCAAAGCTTGCTTCCAAAATGACTCCGTCTGCAGGTATCTTTACCGGAAAGGGCAGTGTTTCTCCGAAGATCAAACTTACCGGTTTCTTCCGTGAGTTTACGGAGAAGGATGAGTGCTACGAGGTGGTTTCCCACGGTATCATCTTTATTCAGAAATCAAAGCTGGGAAACAAGGAGCTTACCATCGGAACCGCAGGAAGAACCAATGTAAGCTTTAAAGAGAGTGCATACAAGGAGGATGGTTCCTTCTCGGCAACCTTTACGGCCAGATCGGCTTCCAGCGATTATGTTGCCAGAGCCTATATCCGCTACATCGATGAGGACGGCAATTATGTGTACACCTATTCCAGAGCGGTAACCGTAAACTATAAGAATGCATAACAGATCCACAGACGAATACATGGCAGCAGCTCAGGCAGGTGGATCTGTCTGCAGAAGCAGGAGGGTGAAAACCCTCCTGTTTCTTTCTAATAAAAGTGAAAAATATTCAACAATCTGATGAAAAAAATTGTACAAATTCCATTTACATTTTTGAGCGAACAGATATAATAGTAGCGTTGAGCTTTTGTCACCTGTGTGATGAACGAATTGAAACAGACAAAGGCGGAGAGCGGAGCCCTGGAAAACTGGATCCGGCTCGTGAAAGAAAAAATAGAAAAATCCGTATAAACAGGATATGAGGAGAATCAGAAATGAAAAATACCCTTGAGATCAGATGGCACGGCCGGGGCGGTCAGGGTGCCAAGACAGCAGCACTGCTTCTGGCAGATGTCTGCTTCAAGACAGGACAGAATGTGCAGGGATTTCCGGAATACGGCCCGGAGCGAATGGGAGCACCGATCACGGCATTCAATCGAATCAGTACCGATCCGATCCGCGTACATTCCAACATCTATTATCCGGATGTTGTTGTCGTTGTGGATGAGACCTTACTGCACTCCGTGGATGTTACCAACGGTCTGAAGGAAGAGGGAGCGATCATTGTGAATACACCGAAACCGGCGGAGGAGATCCGCCCGATGCTGAACGGTTATGCCGGCAAGGTCGTTACCGTAGATGCCAGAGCGATCTCCGAAGAGACCCTGGGCAAAAACTTCCCGAATACACCGATGCTGGCAGCAACGGTTGCCGTCAGCGGGGTTATGGAGAAAACGGCTTTTATCGATAACATGCATGAGTCCTTTGCACATAAGTTTGCAAAGAAGCCGGAGGTTATCGACGGAAATATGAAAGCACTGGAAGCTGCTTTTGCAGCTGTCGGAGCCTGAAGAGAAAGGACAGAGATAGTATATGCGTACAGATGTAGAAAAAATAAATGACAGAATTCCGTATACGGAACTGACAGAGGGTATGCAGCTCTTCGGCAGCGGCACATCCAGACTGTTCAATACAGGAGAGTGGAGAACCAATACACCGGTTTTTCATGCGGATAAATGCAAACAGTGTCTGCTTTGCTGTCCGGTATGCCCGGATGTTTCTATTCCGGTGGTAGACGGCAAGCGTGTGGATTTTGATTATGATCATTGCAAGGGCTGCGGTATCTGTGCTGCGGTATGTCCTTTTGATGCAATCGAGATGAAGGAGGGCATTGAACCGTGAGTAAGCTGGAGATTAGAAAAAGCAAAGAATTAAAAGAAAGAATGTCCGGAAACGAAGCCGTTGCCTATGCGATCTGTCAGGTAGAACCGGATGTGATGCCGGCATTCCCGATCACTCCGTCTACGGAGATCCCGCAGCTGGTTTCCAACTATATTGCAAACGGACAGATGGACACCGACTTCATTCCTGTTGAGAGTGAACATTCTGCCATGTCTGCGGCAATCGGTTCGGAAGCGGCCGGTGCCCGTACCATGACTGCCACATCTTCCGCCGGTCTGGCACTGATGTGGGAGGAACTGCTTCTGGCAGCGTCCAATCGTATGCCGGTTGCTCTGACGCTGGTAAACCGTACTCTGTCCGGTCCGCTGAACATCAACTGTGACCATACCGACGGTATGGGAGCAAGAGATACCGGCTGGATCCAGATCTACGCAGAGGACAACCAGGAAGTTTATGACAACTTCATTCAGGCGTATCCGATCGCTGAGGATCCGCGCGTGCGTCTGCCGATCATGATCTGCCAGGATGGTTTTATCACCAGCCATGCCGTTCAGAATATCAAACTGCTGGAGACAGAATCCGTAAAAGCATTTGCCGGCACATATGAGCCCGAGGAGTTCCTGCTGAATCCGGGCAAACCGGTTGCGGTAGGTCCGTATTCTATTTCCAATTTCGTTATGGAAGCCAGAAAGGCACAGGCAGAAGCAATGGAGAATGCCAAGGAGGTCATTCTGGAAGTTGCCGGAAAGTTTGCAGAGATGTCCGGCCGTCAGTATGGTCTGTTCGAAGAGTACCGTACCGAAGATGCAGACTACATCATGGTTATCATGGGTTCTGCTGCCGGTACCGCAAAGCAGGCGGTGGATGAACTTCGCGAGGAGGGCTGGAAGGTCGGCGTGCTGAAGCTGCGAGTATTCCGTCCGTTCCCGGAGAAGGAGATCGCAGAGGCACTGAAAAACTGTAAGGCAGCGGCAATTATGGACCGCTGTGAGAGCTACAACGGCAATGCGGCCCCGCTGGGCAGTGAGATCTGTGCGGGTCTGTTCAGAACAAAGACGATGATCGAGGCTGTGAACTATACCTACGGTCTGGGCGGAAGAGATTTTACCACCGAGCACGTACGCGGCGTGTTTGCAGAGCTGAGAGCACTGGTGGAAGAAGGCAAAGCCATTCCGCAGAATCAGTATATCGGATTAAGAAAATAACGGGAGACGGATAAAATGAGCAAGGATTACAGTTTAAAAACAATGCTGGCAAAGCCGGAGCGGCTGGCTCCCGGCCATCGGATGTGTGCCGGATGCGGAGCTACCATCGCTGTTCGTGCCGTACTCCGCGGATTGAAGGAAGAGGATCATGCGGTGATCGGCAATGCTACCGGATGTCTGGAGGTATCCTCCTTCATGTATCCCTACAGCGCATGGGAAGACAGCTATATTCATAATGCCTTTGAGAATGCAGGTGCCACCCTTTCCGGTGTGGAGACAGCCTACAAGGTATTAAAAAGAAAAGGAAAGATCGGCGAAGAGGAAACTTTCAAGTTCATCACCTTCGGCGGTGACGGCGGAACCTATGATATCGGTTTCCAGTCTCTGTCCGGAGCAATGGAGCGCGGTCATGACATGGTATACGTATGCTATGATAACGGTGCTTATATGAATACCGGTATCCAGCGTTCCTCTGCTACGCCGATGTTTGCGGATACGACAACAACACCGGCAGGCACAAAGTCCAACGGTAAGATCCAGTACAGAAAGGATCTGGCAGCGATCATTGCCGATCACTATGTTCCCTATGTGGCACAGACAACACTGACCAGAGATTTTAAAGATATTCACAGAAAAGCTGAGACAGCAATCTACACCGAAGGTTCTGCATTCCTGAACGTGATGACTCCCTGTCCGCGCGGATGGAGATATGCGACCGAGGATATTATGGAGATCTGCCGACTGGCTGTAGAGACCTGCTACTGGCCGCTGTTTGAGGTGGATCACGGCGTATGGAAGCTCAGCTATGAGCCGAAGAAGAAACTGCCGATCGAGGACTTCCTGAAACCGCAGGGACGATTTAAGCATCTGTTCAAGCCGGGCAATGAGCATCTGATCGAGCTCTTCCAGAAGGAAGTCGATAAGAGATGGGAAGACCTGCAGTATCGCTGCTCCAGAGATTAAAGATTTTCCTGGTATTTGTGCTGCCTTCGCAGCTTACTTTTTTGATAGAGGATAGGGTGATTAACGATGACTCTGCTTACGTATCAGGTTTTTAAAATGGTTGCCGAAATGGGCAGCTTTCATAAAGCGGCAGATGTACTTGGATTGACGCCTTCTGCCATCAGCCATACGATCACATCCATGGAAAAGGAACTGGGATTTGCGGTTCTGACCAGAAATAAGTCCGGTGTGGCGCTGACCAATTATGGAGAACATATTCTTCCGTATGTGAATCAGGTCCTTAACAGCGATGAGAGTCTGCAGCAGGTGGTTGCGGAGTTTAAGGGCTTAAAAACAGGAACAGTGAAAGTGGGCTGTTTCTCCAGTACCTGTACGAACTGGATGCCGGGCATCATCAAATCTTTTGAAGAGAAGTATCCGGCGATCCGTATCGAGGTATTCGAGGGGACCTATGATGATGTGCGGTACTGGATCAAGAACGGCATCGTGGATTTCGGATTTTTGTCGACATCCAGTGCCGGAGATCTGAAGATCGAACCGTTCTACAAGGATCCGCTGATGTGTGTCGTACCGAGGGACTTTCAGAAGACAGAACCCGGAGATACGATCAGCATCGAGGAAATGTCACGGCATCATTTTGTTGCCCAGCGTGAGTCGGTCGATGCGGATATTGCCAATTATCTGAAAGAAAACAATCTCTATATCCGTACCAGATATCATGTCGTGGATGATCTTGCTACGATTCAGATGGTCGCACACGGTTTCGGAATCTGTATCATGCCTGCTCTGGTTATGAATGACATTCCATATGACGTGCGTGTGTACAAGATGGATCCGGAGGCAAGCCGCATGATCGGACTGGCCTGCCTGAATCCGAATTTTATGGCACCGGCAGTTCGTACCTTATATAAGCACATTCTGGATGAATACAGCAATATTACAGAGGATGACAAAAAAGAATAAGAATCGGGAAAGGAGCGGAGAGGAATCCGCTCCTTTTTGAGGCAGTGGGGAAAATTCCTTTTCTGTAATCTGTCTAGCCGCGGTAAATGTAGTTACAAGCTTGAATATTCTGAAAATTTATAATGCGACAATAAATATTCAAAATAGACTTGACATATAGGTAGAAATTTTGTAATATACAATCATCAACAAGATAATTTCATTAATCATTATTCCATTCAAATTATTACGACGTTTTTGAATTACCGGAAGAGAAAACTTCCCGAAGTCGAATTACTTAGATGCCATTGATAAGCAGATCCGATTCATAGCAAGTGAATACATACTTTCGGAAGAGAATGAATTTCAGTAATAGTCAAATATGAAATCTGCTAAGAAGACGAATGATTGAAGGAATACGTGATGCGGCTGAAGGCAGCAGGCAGAACAGATTAAGAAGAAATTGTCTTGAGAGTATAACAAAATAATGAAAGGAGGTTATAAAGTGAAACTTCTAGAATATCATTCATAGAGCTGTCTGGTGACGAGAAAGCCGGACAGCTCTTTTTTTGTGCGTAAAATCAGCAGAGAGGAGTGTGTATCCAATCACTGCATATGTGTTTTGCTGCGGTATTCGGATAAGGTCATGCCGTAGTACTTTTTGAAGATATTGCGGAAATTTCCGAGATCGGAGTAGCCGAGTTCTTCGGCAATCGATGCGATGGAAAGATCCGGATTTTCCAGAAGACGTGCGGCCTTCTTCATCTTGAGATGCTGAATATTTTCACTGAAGCTTTTTCCGGTACTGGTTTTGATGATGCGCTGGATCTGCCGCTCGCTGTAATTGAAAAAATCCGCCAGTTCTTTTAAGGTGACCGTTGAAAAATGCTCCTGGATATACTTCAATACAAAAAGCGTATTCGGGTCGGACGGACCGGTACCGTCGTTGGGCAGAATGACATCAGAACCGTGATTGCGCAGCAGTGTGATGAAAAAGGCGGTAATGATCGAATTCATCATGCGTTTCTTATACTGCTGTTTGAGGTGATATTCTTCGTAAACATAGGCAAGGTAATTGCGCACGGCCTGATCCTCGCCTGTTTTAAAATACAGGTAGGGATGGGAGGCAGAGTGATAGAGGGTGCGTGTAAAAAAGTCGGCAAGAATATCATTATCGGAAAGGGTATCCAAAAAAGCGGTCTCAAAGGTGCTGGTGCGGATCTCAATATTAAATACGATGCAGTCATCGGTGAATACACTGAGCGTATGCGGCGTTTCCGGTGCAAGGATACAGATCTCACCGGTCTCCATGGTCAGCTGGTGACCGTTGAGATAATTGGTGCAGCTTCCCTGCATGACGCAGATGATCTCAAAAAAAGTATGCGAATGGATAGTCGCCGGCAGATAGCGGAAATGCTGATAGACCTCAACATCAAGATCCTGCTGGAAAAAGCTTTTTTCCTGGAGTTTGGATGCGAGGAGCCTGGCTGCTGCTTCATTCGAGTTTTCCAGTTTGGAGGCAGCATAGATCAGCAGATCATGGGACTCTTCCGTCTGATGCGGGGTATCCAGAGAACGTTCCGGATGTCGTTCATAGATTCCTTTTAAAATTTGTTCGAAATCACGCAGATCGGTCGGGATCTTTACGCCTAGTGTATTCTTTAGAAGCATATTTCCTCCTGGACGAAGCAGATTGAAAAGATTTTTTTCAGGAACTGTAAATGTGCAGTTATTTGCTACATGTATTTTAGTATTTCTGCGTGGAAAACGCAAATAACTGTGTTTTAATGGCAGGAAAGCTTTTCAGGGGCGAACATAGGAATGAAAAGGCTGTTTCAGCTTTATTCCGGATAAAAAATCGCCCTTCTTCAACCGGAAGAACTGTGATATGATGTTCTACACGAACATACATACGGTTTTTGCTGCTGCAGGCACCTTAAGAAGCTGCAGATCAGAGAGCTGTATGCGGCTCGGACTTGAGTAAAACGAGGAGTAATTCAGGACAGCGGCGGCTGATGACTGTGCAGAAAGGAGAGGCGATGGAACGAAGCTATATATTTCATGTGGATGTGAATTCGGCCTTTCTGTCCTGGACAGCGGTGAAAATGCTGCAGGAAGATCCGTCCGCCGTCGATCTCCGGACGATTCCGTCAGCAGTGGGGGGGAGATATTCATACCCGGCACGGAATCATTACCGCACGGTCGATTCCGGCCAAGAAATATGGTGTGAAGACAGCGGAACCGGTAGTAAAAGCCTTACAGAAATGTCCGCAGCTGGTCATGGTGAAGTCGGATTTTCAGACCTATAGGAAGTTTTCGAAAAAGCTGATGGCCATTCTGCGCAGTTATACGGAGCTTGTGGAGCAGGCATCGATCGATGAGGCCTATATGGATGTAACGGAGATCATTGCCGAACGGCTGCAGCAGCGCAGGAGTTTAGCAGCTGAGGAAAAAAATATAAAAGGAAATACAGAACAAAGGACAGCAGATGAGGAACGAAAGGAATGTATCTGCCTGGCGGATGAGATCCGCAGAAAAGTACGGGAAACACTTGGATTTACGGTAAATGTCGGGATCTCCGGGAATAAACTGCTGGCAAAGACTGCCAGTGATTTTCTGAAACCGGACCGGACACATACGTTGTTTCCGGATGAAATAGAGAAAAAAATGTGGCCGCTTCCTATTGGTGATCTGCACGGCTGCGGGCCGGCATCGGCCGGAAAACTTGTGCAGATGGGAATCGGAACGATCGGTGATGCGGCCCATGCCGACCTTCGGATCCTCTGCGGTACGCTAGGTGAGAAGGGCGGCGCCTATATATGGAACAGCGCTAACGGCCGGGGCAGCCGGAATGTCAAAGCGGAGAGAGAGGCCGTAAAGGGATATTCGAATGAAACAACGCTCTCAGAGGATATAGACAGAGACAACTATGAGGCAGAAATGCCGATGAGGCTTCGGTATCTGGCTGACAAGGTTTCCGGCCGTATGCAGCGGGATCACATTTTTGCAGGTACGATCGGAGTAATGATCAAAACGGATGATTTTCGCCGGCATTCCCGACAGCTGAAGCTTGCGGATTCAACCGATAACGGTGATCTGCTGTTTGAAGTGTCGGATCTGCTTATGCGCCAGATGCTTCTGGGCGAGGACGGAATCTTTGCAAAAGGCAGAACGGTCCGGCTGGTTGGCATCAGCGCATCGGGATTGGATAAAGGGGAATATCGGCAGATGAGCCTTTTTGATCCGCGATTTGCTGAACAAAACGATGCTGAGCCGGAGAAAAGCAGAGCGGAATTCCCTGAACAACCTGCAGAGAATATGCGGGACGTATGGAATAGAGAAGTTCAGGGAATGGATTCGGACCGGAAGGATGAGCGGCCGATACATACCGGGAATATAGTTTTCGAAGGTGAGGACAAGAGAAAGACCGGGGAACAGATATATCCGGAAACAGACGCAGGATTATCGGATTCAGATAGAGAACGGGAAGACCGGCTGCAGGAGATGCTGCAGAAGATCCGGCGTAAATACGGTGCGGATGCACTGAAACTTGGAAAGGACAGGAGGTGAGCGGATGAGGATCATTCATTGTGCGGATCTGCATCTGGATGCAAAGATGAATACGGTATTGTCTGCCGGGCAGGCAGATGAACGGCGCGGAGAACTTCTTATGACTTTTCGGCGTATGACGGCCTATGCACAGAAGAATTCCGTGTCTGCGATCCTGATCAGCGGTGATTTGTTTGATGCAAAGCGCATTTCTGCGCAGGCAAGAAATACCGTTTATGAGACTATACAGGCCTGTTCGGATATTCTCTTCTATTATTTGCCGGGAAATCATGAAAAAGAAGGCTTTATCGAACAGCTTCCGGAGCTTCCGGAGAATCTGCGGATCTTTACAGATACCTGGAGAACCTATGAAGAAAGTGGAATTTCCTTTTCCGGACTGGTGCTGACAAGGGAAAATGCAGATACAGCAGCAAACCAGCTGCATCTGCAGCCGGAGAAGATCAATATTGTCATGCTGCACGGACAGGCTGCCGAATACGGACATGCCGGTCATGCGGAATATATCGATCTGGGAAAACTGCAGAATCGGTATGTGGATTATCTGGCACTGGGACATGTGCACCAGTATAAAGAAGGAAAACTGGATGAGAGGGGAATCTGGTGTTATCCCGGCTGTCTGGAAGGCCGGGGGTTTGATGAATGCGGAATTCACGGATTTGTTGTCATGGATATTGATCCCGAAAAACATCGGATCATCCATCGCTTTATTCCTTTTGCACGCCGGACGCTTTATGAACGGGAAGTAGATGTCAGCGGCTGTACGACCACACTGCAGATGGAAGAACGTGTGGAAAATGCAGTCATGGAGCCTGCGGAGAAGGATCTGGTAAAGGTGATCCTCAGAGGAGAGCTGGATGTTACTGTCGAGAAGAATACCGCCCATCTGCTGCAGATGCTGCAGCAGAGGTTTTATGCGGCACGGCTGGAGGACAGAACGACTCTTCGGGTAGATTATCGCACCTATGCACTGGATGCATCGCTGAAGGGAGAGTTTGTGCGGGTAGTGGAGGCGGAAACACAGCTGAGTGAAGAGGAGAAAGCAGAAATCATTCGCTGCGGTCTGCAGGCACTTACCGGTGAAAGGTAAGCGGTATGCGGCACCGGCTCGAAATACAAACAGAAATGAGGAAACGGTATTTGAATCTACTTAGTTGTCATATTGAAAATTTCGGCAGGATCCATGATCTGGACTATGTCTTTGAAAAAGGACTGAATCGCATTCTGGAGGATAACGGCTGGGGAAAAAGCACGTTTGCTGATTTTATTCTTGCCATGTTTTACGGATTTGACGGTGATCAGAAGAAGAGTATTGCGGAGAATCGGAGGAAACGATATGCTCCCTGGCAGCAGGGGGCCTTTGGCGGAACGCTGACCTTTGAAAGCGGCGGGAAGCGGTATCGGATCGAGAGATCTTTTGGATATAAAAACGGTCGGGAGGATGAACTGCGTCTGTATAATGCAGACACCAATCTGCCGGTTTCGGATTGTCCGGCGGTTCCCGGTGAAACTTTTTTTGGAATCAACAGAGAGTCTTTTGCCCGGACTGTCTATGTGGCGCAGCAGGACTGCAGTACGGAAGCTACAGCGGATATTCATGCCAAGATCGGCAGACTGACAGGAGAGACGTCGGATATAAGCGAGTACGAGATCGTGCAGAAACGGCTGAAGGAAAAAGCGGACAAGCTGACCCCTGCACGAAAAACAGGAGAACTGAATCGTCTGAACCGCCGGCTGCAGGAGATCGATGCCCGGCTGCTGGGGAAAGCGGCACGGGAAGCAGAACAGAAGAATGCAGAACAGAAGATTCGGGAACTGCACACACAAATAACCGAAAAGGAAAAACAGCAGAATATTCTGCAGGATCGAATGGCAGAAGCCGGTGCACGGAAAGACATTGAAAGTGAGTATCGTCAGTTTACTTTTCTTCGGAAACAGGAAAGGGAGGCATATCTCCGGCTGGAGGCTGCCCGTTCTGTATTTCCGGGAGAGATTCCGGATCAGCAGCTGCTGGCAGAAGAACTGGAAGCTGCAGGAGAATGGAAACAGAAGTGCGGTGAGCAGGAACTGTTTCGCTTTACGGAGGATGAAAAAGCCGAGTACAGGAGACTGCAGGCTGCATTTGAAGACGGGGTACCAACTGCGGAAAAAATCGAGGAAGTTCGGGAACGGATCCGCAGACTGCAGAATCGGAAGGAACAGATGCAGAACCGGCAGCTGTCCGAAGAGGAACGGGAGAAATGGGAAGGACTGCACGAGGCTTTTGCAAAGCATCTTCCGGATGACAGCGAGATGGAAGAACTGATCCGCATGTGGGAGGAAAGAAATGCAAAGAAGGCGGAGGTGCGGGCCGATAAGAACAGCGCCCGGATGCTTCGGTCTGTTCTGGAAGGAGAGCATGCAGAAGCGGGATATTCCGGCGGAAAGCGATATCCGGATGCTGCGGAACAGGGAGGACGGCCGTCCTTTTCCAAAGATGGATTCCGGGAGCCGAAACGATCCGGCCGGAGCAGGCGGGAGGAGGCTGCTCAGAAAGCTGCTGCACTAGCCAGAAGACTGTTGGCCGTTCTGGTTTTGCTCTTTACGCTGGCAGCGGCTGCTGCACTTGGCCTGATAAGGGAAAAACCGGTTCCTGCATGGATCCTGGCCGGTGTAGGGTTTCTGCTTGCTCTGTTTCTCTGGATCTCCGGGAGGACACCGCTTCGTGAGCGGGAGGTATTTGAGGAAGAAACGGATGATGGATACGATCCGGAGACAGAGGAGGAATATCGCCGTCTGCGTCTGCGGATTCGAGGACAGGAAGAACGGGTGGCAGAGATCAATCATCGGATCTCAGACTTCCTGGCAGTCTACGATGTGGAAGTTTCTGAAGCAGATGTTGCCGAGTGCCTGTGGCAGATGCGCAGTGAGGCCAGGGAATACCGCCGTCTGCAGAAACGATATCAGGAATATGAACGCAGCAGCGGAACCGCAGAGATTCGGGAAGAAGAAAAACAGATCCGCAGTTTTCTGCAGTGGTTTTATCCGGATGCAGATGCCGGTACGGATCCGGATGCTCTGATCCGTCAGCTTTTCTATGATACAGGTCGTTACCGGGCACTGCTGGAGAAGCTGCGGCGATTTGAACGGCTGTCAGCGGAAGTACAGGAAATACAGCAGGAGATCCTGCGCTTTTTCAACTGTCTCGAAATTGAGCCGGATGAAGAGTATACGGTCTTGCTGCAGCGGATGAGGGATTGCCGGCAGCGAATCGAGATCTGTACGGCAGAATACAACAGGGCGGCAGCGGAGAAGACAGAAGTGGAGAGAAAACTGCTGGAGAAAGGCATCCGTCCGGAACTGCTGACTGGATCGGTGCGGTTTGCGAATGCGGATCCGATCAGTTATAGTGAGCAGAGAGAAGAAGAGAAAACAGAAGCGGACAAAAGCGCTGCGGATTTTGTTTCTGCGATGGACGATAGGTCGGAAGAAAAGCCGGAAAAAGATATGCAGTCAAAAGCTGCAATGGAAGAAACCGAATCGGAAGAAACAGAGAAAGCGGGAATAGAGGAAGACGCCGTCTCAGTGAAGGAACTTGCGGCAGAAGTGAAGCGGGGGGAGGCTGAATTAAAGGAGCTGCGGGAGCTTCTCCATGCTGCCCGGAGAAATCTGGATGCGCGCAATGAAGAGGTACGTGTGATGGAGGAGGCTGAGAATGAAAAAGCCGCTCTGCTGGAGGAAAAGGCTGTTCTGGAGCACCGATATGAAGTGATCACAAAGACCGGGGCTTATCTGCGAAAAGCAAAAGAGCAGTTTGCATCCAGATATATGGATCCGATTCAAAACGGATTTGAAAAATATTACCGGATGATCGATCCATCCGGCACCATGCAGTATGTCATTGATGCGGACTGGAACATTTCTTTCCGGGAGGCAGGCGGTGCCAGGGAAGTGGAATACCTGAGTGCGGGACTGCAGGACCTGGTCGGACTCTGCCGACGGATGGCAATGATCGAAGCTATGTATGAAAAAGAAAAACCGTTCCTGCTTCTGGATGATCCCTTCGTAAATCTGGATGAAAAAAAGCTGGAAAGGGCCATGCGGTTTGTTCAGGAGATCGCAAAGGAATATCAGGTGATCCTGTTCTCCTGTCATTCCAGCAGACTATAAAAAGAGCACAGCTCCGGACAGGGGCTGTGCTCTTTTTGGATCATGCAGGCAGAGAGAATATCCGGTCGACGTTCTCTGCCTGGATCCGGCTGCATTTCCTATTAAGGAAGAGACGGATGATCAGTCTGTTTCTCCGGATTTTTTCTTCAGACCGGCAAGATATTCTGCCGCATCATCCGGTGCATCATCGATATCGTCGCCGACATCGATCATCAGCGGTTTTCTTCGGAAGAAGATATCATAAATGACCGGTACGATATACAGGGTCATCAAAGTTGCATAGAGCAGACCGCCGGCAATTACCAGAGCCATTCCGTTTCCGAGCTGACTGGCCATGCCGGTTCCGAAGATCAGCTGGAACAGAGAAAGAATCGTGGTGAGAGCCGTCATAAGGATCGGACGCATACGGGTCTTTCCTGTTGCTACCAGTGCGTCGTGACGTTCCAGACCGCCGATCCGAAGCTGGTTTGCATAGTCGACGAACACGATTCCGTTATTGACAACGGTTCCCATAAGGACTACGAAACCGATCATGCTGAGCATGGACAGCTGCTGTCCGGCAAATACAAGTGCGAGCATGCCGCCGGTAAAGGCCAGCGGAATGGTAAAGAGTACGATAAACGGCGAAAGCAGACTCTGGAACTGGGCAACCATGATCATATAAATGAACAGCAGACCGAGAAGTGCCATTTCTACCATCTGGATCAGCATATCGGAGATCTGACTGGTAGATCCGGTGACTTCAACAGAATAGCCGCCGGGAAGGGTGTTGTTGTATGCTTCGATCTGCGGACTCAGTTCACGGGAAAGCAGGGTGGCATTCTGATCCGGTTTGGCCTTTGCCGAAACCGTGAGATATCTGGACTGGTTGCTTCTGGCAATGGAACTGAGTGAGGTAGTCTCCTCCAGATGTGCGAAATCCCGCAGGTGATGTACGGTTTCCTCTTCTTCTGCCGCGGAAGAAGAGGAAGTATTTGCGGAATCCTTTTCGGAAGAGCTGCTTACAGCACCCATGGAGGAATTCGCATCGGAAGAGCTGCTTACAGCACCCATGGAGGAA
>JAUNAK010000037.1 GCA_030527665.1 Eubacteriales bacterium | reverse complement strand
TTATTATACTGGTTTTCAATCGTATTCCAACGGCTGTTTACCTCTTGTTCGGTATACCGCTTCTGCATGAATCGAATCATGGCTGCTTTTAATCTCTTATTCATATACATCGCTCTCTTCGCATCTTAGATTTTCATACGGTATTCTGTGCCTTCTTCATCATAAATAACAGTCCACCAAACATCCAGAGATTTCCCACACTGATCCATCCGGCAGATACTGCGTACATAACCGCATGATTTCCAACGAGCAACCTCACGATCTGTATCGTCAGCATCGGCAGTGGCAGGGAAAATATCCAGCACCACTTGGGATATGGCGTATAGCCTCTGGCGAAGGCTGAAATCTGTACTGCACAGAGTACCGTGCAGAAAATCAGAAACAAAATCGTCCCCGGAAGAAGAAAATACAGCCCAAACTGAAGCATTGTATCATAGGCTCGCTCCGGTGCCACTTCCAGCATTCGTTTGTAAACATAAACAATGGCAAGGCATGGCATATGTACTCCGCATCCGCCAAAAGTAAGACATCCCAGAATTCCACTCCGGTAAGCGTGCGCATGTCTTGGCGACCGCTCAGCCATCAGCCGATAAATGCCAAAGTAACACAAGCACTCCATTGGTATACCGATGATTCCCAACAAAGACGACCAGAACAGTGTTCGATCTGATCGGGCAATATACCGTGAAAAACTGCGTTCCAGCCCATGCAAGGTCTCATCCTCCGCGCCAAATCCCAGCAGCATGTCTCCGACAAGTACCATCAATGCGGCAAAGATACCGATCCGGAACAGCTTGCGAATTCGCTCCCAATCAAGACTATCGTCAATTCCAATACGATTGAAATGGTTCATCTAATTCCCTCCCATACATTCTTCGATCATGTGCAAAACAGGCGCTTCCCATTGTTTTTTATTCGCTTTACCATACTCTGTAAATTCCATGATATCCCTCCTTGCAAGTGTTATCCCAATGCGACATCCAGAATCATCATCAGCACAAAACCGGCAGAAAATGCTATTACACCCCAGTCGGAGTGTCTTCCCTGCGCCATTTCCGGGATCAGTTCTTCTACTACAACATAGATCATTGCTCCTGCTGCAAAGCTCAGAAGATACGGAAGGACCGGTATCATAATGCCTGCCAGCAGGATCGTTACCGCTGCCGCAGCAGGTTCCACAATTCCGGACAGCATACCATACAGAAAAGCTTTTCCTTTCCCTATGCCTCTTGCCTGCAGCGGCATGGATATAATGGCACCTTCCGGAAAATTCTGAATGGCAATACCAACCGACAGTGCAATGGCTCCGCTCAGACTGATCTGTGTATTCCGTGCAGATAGACCGGCAAAGACAACCCCTACCGCTATTCCTTCCGGAATATTATGCAGGGTTACGGCAAGCAGAAGCTTAATCGTATCTCCAAGACCGCTTGGCATACCTTCTTCCTCATTGGTGGCAGCATGTATATGCGGAATTACATGATCCAGCAGCAGTAAGAATGCAATTCCGATAGAAAATCCGACAGCAGCAGGCAGAAATGACAGCTTTCCCAGTTTCTGTGATTGTTCCAATGCCGGAATCAGCAAACTCCAGACGGAAGCCGCTACCATGACTCCGGCAGCAAAACCGGTAAAAATACGCTGCGTTTTCCATCCGATCTGTTCTCGCAGGAGAAATACGCAGGCCGCACCAAGTGCGGTTCCCAGAAAGGGAATGGAAATGCCAATAAGTATATTGATCATCTGCCGGTCTCCTTATTCCTTGTCTTCCATTCCTGCAGTACTGCACTGAGTTTCCGGTCAACATCGATTCTGGCCTGTCTGCACTCTTTCGGAAACTGCTTTCCTGCGCGAAAAGCGAATCGGACAAGCAGTCCGTAATCCTTTTTATCCGGCGACATTGCCATGACTGATACGCCCTGCTTATGCAGCCACTTCACACAGCTGCGCGCCATATAATCATCCGAGGAGTCTCCCAGCATGGCAATGATGCAGTCCGCTGCCGGCTTTGCATTCTCATAGTAGACTCCGTAAAATCCATCTTTTTCCGCATCGAAATATTCTTGTTCCATAATAGATCTCCTATCTCAAAAGCCGTATTATCTCTGCATAAGCAGCCCTTCCTTCCGGGAAACGACGCTGGAAACAGTAACAGTGACACAATTCCTTTCTACACTTATAAGAAAGCCGCTGTCATCTCTGACGATCTCATAATTACGTGCTATAGGATTTTTGCTTCCCACTATGCAATAGTCACAGCGCTTGCTGTTTCCACAGGTTCCCTGACGAACCAGACATCCATGGATCTGTTCGATTCCGTAATAATCACAGTTGCACATAGCGGGCAGAATATGAACGAGATCATGCCTCTTTGCAAATTCCGCATGCGGACATTGCGTAAAATCATATCTTGTCGCCTTCTGCTTTCTGTCAAATGCTTCCAGATGGGTACAGAATCCGGAACGATCTTTCAAAAAGGCTTTTTGGCGCTTCTTTCCGACAAGTTTAAATACCAGATGAATGAGACGGATATCCTTCGGACGATTCAGGTCAAAAAACTTTCCAAGCTTCACAAAACCGTCCATAAATACCTTTTGCGTCAATGGTTCCAGATCTTCTGCTTTTAAGTGCTCCGGAACAACAGATGCCATGGAAAACACCAGAAGCGCACCGCAGATCGACAGCTTTTTCTCAGTCTTTATGCCGCCATATGTCGGAGTTTCCTGCAAATAGGCATAAAACTGCTTCAAGGTTTTCTGCCAGAGTTTCTCTCCTTCTTCAGCTCCGTAACGCTCTGTAAGCCACTGCCGGAACTGTTTTTCATATCTTACCGGATGCAGTTCGTTTTCCTTCCTTTTGTGAAGTACTTTTACTTTCATTCTGCAGTCCCTCCGCCTGTCTTGTTTGTGCATTTATGAATATAAAATTACCGATAACGAATCATTCGCTTTTCTTTGCATATCTGAAATCACAGACATCTGCACCGTCGGCAATCGTCTGTGTTCTGGTCAGCTTCATTCCCATCATTTCAGCCAAAAGAAAATCCAGTCTGCACAGATAATGTGCAATTTCAAAACAACCTTCGTCTGCACACAGCTTGCAGATCCCGCATTCATGATAGTCATATCCAAGTGCAAAATCCCTTCCTCCGGCAATGACATCCACGACCCATTCATTTTCATAGAGCTTTTTGTGAGACTCTCTCTCCCATTCCCTGCGTCCAGCCAGTTTCTTTTCGGACAGATAGGCATCTGCGTTTCCAAGAGCCGCTTTAAAAATCCTGCTTTGCTCCAGTCCATCCCGAAAGATCCTGTAGTTTTCTTCGGCATTTTCGTTCAGATGATACGCCGCGATAAAGAAAGCACCCATGCAGTATGCACTCATCATCCGTGATTTTCCTATATCTTTTGCATTTGAAATAATCGCCTTGTATTCCTGTTTCAGCTGTGCTCCTGACACTTTATGGAAGTTATTCTTCTTCATTCCTTTCAGAAATGCATCACGATATAACCAGCCGTATATGCCGGTAGAAAGATTTTGCTTCATTGTTTCTTTATTCCTTTTATTTCTGTATTTCTATATTGCTGTACACTGTATTCCTGTATACCTGTATTGCATTATCCCTTTATTTCTTTATTTTTTCTTTATTTCATTCAGGGATTCTGACCTATTAGTCCTTCTCCCAAAATGGGATCACCCGTTTAAACGAGTACAGTTCATCTTCCCGCTATTAGCGGAGTCTAACTATTATTTAAAAATTATAGGACGCAAGCGTCCTATAATTTTTTAACGTGATTAAACACCTCATACAGTCATTATATTACTCTAAATGTTACTGAAAATGAACCGCTTTATTTATTTTTTTTACAGGAATTCTACTTTTCCTGTCTCCAGGTCATACATGGCTCCCAGCACGCGAAGGCCTTCTTCTTCCTCGATATGCCGGATATCCAGACTGTGCTCGATCACTTCTATACTGCGCTTTACATTCAGCACACAGGCCTTGTAGTCATCCGTTTCATCTCCGATTGCCTTTTTGATCTCGTCGGTAATGAATTTGATGTAACCTTCCGGATCGTGATTGATGGCTGCATCGACTGCACCACAGTGGGTATGTCCCAAAACCACAACGATCGGACTGCCCAGATGTCCCGCTGCATATTCGATACTGCCAAGCTGATGGTCATCGATGACATTTCCGGCCACGCGAATCACAAACAGATCACCGATACCGGCGGAAAAGATCGCATCCGGCACAACTCGTGCATCCGAACAGGTCAATATGATCGCATACGGATGCTGTCCGTATAGAAATGTTTTGCGGCGGATCGCCTCGGAAACATCTCCGATATTCACTTTCGACTGCACAAACTGACGGTTGCCTTCCTTCAGTTTACTGACTGCTTCTGCCGGTGACATTAACATTTTATTTTTCATATCTTTTTCTCCTGTAAACTGATTACTTACACACCCAGATCCACTTCCAGCCGGCTTCCCTCTTTCGTCTTCTTTACACGGATCTGCTGTCTGGTATTGGCCTGCAGTTCTTCCCGATGACTGATGATGCCGACCAGCTTGTTTCTGCCGGACAGATTGTTAAGGATCTCCATCGCATTCTCGATGGAGCGTGCATCCAGTGTTCCGAATCCCTCATCGATAAAGAGTGCATCCATCTGGATTCCGCCGGAATGGGCGGATACAGTATCGGACAGACCGAGTGCCAGGCTCAGAGATGCCTTAAAGCTCTCGCCGCCGGACAGATTGCCTACCGGACGGGTGTGACCGGTATAATTGTCCTTCACCTCCAGGTTCAGGAAGTTTTTGCTTCTGGAAGACTGATCACCGGCATTCTGTATCCGCTGCAGCTCGAACTGCTGATCGCTCATGGGATACAGGCGGCTGTTGGCTGCGGCTATGATCTGATCAAAACCTTCTGCCTGAATAAACTGCTCCAGAGTGATCTTCGCTGATTTGGAGATCTTGCCGGATACCAGATCATCCAGCCTTCTGCAGTTGTTGTATTCCCGCATTGCCTGATCAAGTGTTCCTTCATGTGCCTGAATGTTTGCTCCGGCTTCCCGGTTGTTTTCTATTCGGTTTACTATGCTGTTGCCGGTTTGACGAAGCTTCCGCATCTCTTCAGACAATTCCGTTTTCTGCTTCTGCAGTTCCGAAACATCGATACGTGTCCTGCCTTCCGCATTTTGTTCAGCCGTCTTCAGCTGTACCTGATTAAGTGTTACTGCCTCTTTGTATTCCCGAATATGCTCTTCTGCTTCCTGCAGTTCTGTTTCTTCCTTTATATATTGCAGATACTCTGCTTCATCGGCAAAACCGCACTCCTGCAGCTTTGCCGTAAATCTGCGGAAGGCTTCTGCTTCTGCTCTTGTACTGTTCTCAGCTTCTGCTTTTCCAATTTCGATAGCCTTACGGCTGGCTGCCAGAGTTTCTGCTGCTTCGGCTGCTGCCTTCGCAGCAGCATCAACTGCAGCTCGAATGGTGTGTACTTCTTTTTCCAGCAGCATGATCTGTGCCGCTGCCGCCTGTTCATCGGCATACTCCAGTACTGCCAGTTCATTCAGCTTTGTTTTCTGCTCTGTAAGCAGCAAAGTCGTCTGACTTCGGCCGGATTCACAGGTTTCTATACGCTTTTTCAGTTCTTCCGTACGGCTCCCGCGCGCTTCCTCCAGCTGTCGCTTTGCTGTTCGGATCTGTGCTAACGTATTCTGCAGTACTTTTTTTGCCTTGGCTGCCCCGTTGCCTTTGTTCTGCAGACTGCGGATCACGGCATCCAGCGCGGCGATCTGTTCTTCCAGGCTTCGGTCGGACCGGTTCTGGTCCGTATTCGCTTCGACATGGAGCACTGTATTCCGATCTGCCGCTGCATGCTGCTCTCCAGCTTGTACTGCCTTTTCAGATACAACATCTGTACCGGCCGTCATAGCTGCTCTATTCGTCGTCACTGATGCTGTTTCTTCTGCATGAACTGATTTACCGGTATCGGCCAGAAGATCGCCCCTCAGTTCCGCATCCAGATCCTGTGCCCGCTGCAGATATTTCACCAGATTATCCTGTATCTGGGCTGCTGCAGCTTCGTAAGCGGCACGAATCGTGTTGAACTTCTGCACCGCTGTTTCCTTGTCTGTTCGCTGTGCCTCCAGTTCTTCTTTCGCCCGGTTATACTGCTCTTCGGTCACTGCATCACTTAACAGCAGGGCTTTCTGCGGATGATGGACCGATCCGCAGACCGGGCAGGGCTTTCCTTGTTCCAGCTTCTCTGCCAGCAGTCCCGCACGGCAGCGGTCGTAACGTGCTTCCAGTTCCAGAAATGCTTTGGATGTATTCTTATATGTGTTCAGGGATTTCTCAGCAGACTGCTTCTGCTGCATGTATTGCTTCTTCTGTGCCTGATACTCCGGAATCTGCCGATCCTGAAGATCTTTCAATTCAGTATAGATCTCGCGTATGCGGGCGATCGATGCATGGAGCTTCTCGATCTGAGCTTCCACATCGTTATTCTGTTCCAGAAAGGCATCCAGCTTCCGAATCTCCCTTTCGAGTTTTGTACTTTCTTCTTCCAGTGCGGTTTTCTCATTATTCAGACGCAGCAGCTGGCGATCGAGTGCCTGCACACGCTCCTGCATGTCCTGCCGCTCCCGGTATCTGGGAAGTGTTTCCCGGATCTGACGGGCCCGCAGTTCCTGCTCCGCAGCTTCCGGCTCCTGTTTTTGCGCCGTCAGCAGAACTTCCTCTGCTTCTGCATGCTTTATTTTTGCTTCTGCTTCCGAATGGGTACGGGCATTCAGTTCTTTTTCTGCTGTTTGAAGCCGGGATGCCGCATCCTTCCAGCTTCTGTGATCCGGTCGGATCTGCCGGCTGGCCGTCTTTTCTCTCTCCAGACGGTGTTCCAGCAGCGACATCCTTTCCTTCTGTTCCTCCAGACGCCGCCTCTCTTGCTGATGTTTTTCCAGTTCAAGGATGGCAGCGTTATTGCCTTCCGCCAGTGTGATCTGCCGATCTGTCTTCTGCAGCCCGTCTTCCTGTTTTTCCAGCTGTTTCCGGATCTCTGCTTCTGTCTGCCTGTCTTCTTCCGTTATGCGTTCGATTAGTGCAGCAACTTCATCCAGGTTCCAGACTTCCCGGCTGTTCGCAAATCTGTTCTGCATCTCGTCCAGCTGAATTCGGAAAGTGGATCCGTCGGCAGTCTTAATACCGCTGATATACTGCAGAATACTCTGCTTTTCGGACTCCCACTGTTTCTGTGCCGTATTTACCCGGGCCTTCAGCTTGTGTTCCATGTTGGCGTATCCCTGTGTCATGAAGATCGAGCGGAGGATTTTCGTTCTGGTATTGGTATCCGCATTCAGCAGCTCGCGGAATTCTCCCTGGGCGATCATAACGATCTGCTTGAACTGTGCCGCATCGATATTCAGCAGATCGTGAACAGCCTCTGCCACGGGGCGAATGCCTTCCACGGTGGAACCGTCCTCATATGTCAGAATGACCTTTTCCTCTTCCTTTGTCATTCCACCGGCTCCGCGAAGCTTTGGACGCAGATATTCCGGAGAACGATGGATGCAGTAGGTCTTTCCCTGATGTGAAAAGGTGAACTCCACGTAACTTTTTACTTCCGGCTTACTGTATTCGCTTCGCAGATTTTTGGTATCCCGGTAGCTGCCGCTGGTCTCTCCATACAGTGCAAAGCAGATGGCATCGAATATCGTGGTCTTGCCGGCTCCGGTATCTCCGGTGATCAGAAACAGCCCCTGTTCTTCAAAATCGGTAAAAAGAATCTCGGGCGTACGGTCGGCATAGGGACCGAATCCGCTCATGACAAGTTTAATCGGCTTCATATGCAACACCTGCCTCTCCTGCGACTTCACGCATGATCTCCAGTTCTTCTTCGGAGATCTCGCTGCCATACATTTTCCGATAGAACTCCGTAATCAGTTCGGTAAAGGTCTTACCTCTGGTAATATTCTGCAGGTCTACCTGTGCGACCTCTTTGGAATGGGAATTGTCATACTCCAGCTTCATCAGATTCGGATAATACTCCCGGATAATATTAATAACATTAGGGATCGGATCCTCATCCGTTAGCGTTACATATATATAATCATCGGTATCGGTTACGTTGGCGGGATCGATCAGGTGTTTCAGTTTTCCACGCAGCTGGCGCATCTGTCTTTTCGGAACCAGCGGAAGAAAACTCAACTCTATCTCTCCTTTTTCTTTCAACTCGATCATCGGTACGGACTTTTTCTGACCGATCTCGCTTTGGGAATAAGCGAGTGGAGATCCGCTGTAGCGTACCTCCTCCCTTCCGATCTTCTGCGATGAGTGGATGTGACCGAGAGCTGCATAGTCAAAGGCATCAAAGAGATCACAGCCAATCTGCTCTACGGTTCCCACATGCTGTACAGCCAGATTTTCCGAACCGGCCAGCTGTATCTCCCCATGATGACCGCAGACAAACTGGTGTGCCACAAGGATATTCCGCTTCTCCGGATCGATATGGGAATGCTCCAGAATCACACGCACCGCATCCTCGTAGGATTCGATCGTCTCCTCCGGAAAATAACGACGGACCTGAGACGCTTTTATAAAGGGTAGCAGATAGACACGTACCGTTCCATATGCATCCTCCAGTTCATAGGGCTGCAGGGGACCGTCGAAAACTGCATGAATATAGATTCTGCTCTTTTCAAACAGGGAGCTTCCGAAATGCAGACGCTCATCGGAATCATGGTTGCCGCTGATAACAAAAGTCGGAATCTGAGCAGCGGCCAGCTGTGCCAGAAAACTGTCGAATACCCGAACTGCTTCCTCGCTGGGAATGGCCTTATCATAGACATCTCCGGCAATCAGCAGGGCATCTGCATTTTCTGTTTTGATCATGTCCAGGATCTGCTGCAGAATGTAACGCTGGTCATCGATCATATTGAAGTCGTTAACGTTTTTTCCTATATGCAGATCACCTAAATGAAGAAACTTCATGTTTTTACCCTTCTCTGGTTTACATAATTTATTTATGTAAACCAGCAATAAATTTTAACAATATAACGATCCGTCAGGATCCTCTGTTTTTTTGTGGTTTTGGAAGAAATGCTTCTTCCATGATCCGCTTCTCATCCAGATCCATACCGATCAGAACAAGAAGACCACGTTTGATCTCCACCTTACGAATGTTTCGATTTCCGGGCGTACAATTCACCTCATACCACTGTCCCTGCAGATCCCGGATGTGTCCCTTGATCCGCAGAACGGTTCCATACGTATCCGATGCAAACAGTTTCTGCAGCCTCTCCTCCAGATCTGCCTCGGATACACAGACATTCGCAGTCATAACGGTACCGAATACCTCTTCATGCATAAAGGTATCACGTACATGATCCACCATATGATAACCTGCACCGGAGATCTGCTCATAATCGGTATCGGTGAACTGTTCCCATTCCTTTATCAGAATACGGTCAGACGGAAGTGATTCACCTCTCTCCGCCATGATGGACTGCAGCCGTTCTGTTGTGGATCTGATTTCCTCTGCTGTCTCATATTGTGTCTTGCTCATCAGGATCCGGCCGGCGGCAAGCAGCTGGGAAAACATCAGGTATTCCACATCTTTGGAGATCCCCTGCTGCCTATTGGCTTCCACGATGGTAATGATGCTTCCGATCTCACATACGGAAGCTACCTCCGGATCGGCCATGACCGAGAAAAATTCATCGACGTCGTACACGCCGGATGGTTCAACCAGTATTCGGTCATAACCATCCCGCCCTGCCTGCAGCAGCATCTGAATGAAAGTCGCCTTTCCGGTGCAGCACATGCAGCAGCCGGACAGATCACTGATCTCCGATGTGTCTGCTGCCAGAAGCATGGCATCCACAGCAGCGGAACCAAATTCATTCTCTATAATATGTACTCTCTGTCCTCTGCCTTTCAGCCAGTTCAGATAAAAACGCAGAAAAGTCGTTTTTCCGGCGCCAAGAAAGCCTGTTATCAGATCTACTTTTGTCATAGCTTTGAATATCCTTTCTTATACCCCACCCAGGGACAGATGAGTTTCTATTGGTAAGCAAATTCTATCGTTAAACAGTTTCCATCGTTAAGCACTTTCGATTCCTTTTTGCCGCCTCGTTTTTCCAGGTGTCTCAAAACAGATCCAGCATACTGTCCAGATAGATTTCTTCTCTTACCTGTAAATGATACTCCGGTTTGGTCATATAATATAGAAGAAATTCCAAAACAACTGCACTTCCAAGACTTCGTCCCTCGATCTTGAAATTAGAAAATCCCATAGGCAGATAATGTTCCTGAATATCCGCAATACTGATAAAGCCGGGATTGGACATCGCTTTGGAGAATCGATACCCCTCACTGCTGTCCGGTGCCTGGCAGATATGATCCGGACAGGATTCACCGAGATTTTTGCGGCTGACGTTCTCATAGCATGCCCGCCTGTCACTGCATCCAAACCAGCAGCATTCATTGCACAGAAATTCAACCTTATCTTTTTGTTCCTGTGACAGTGTTTTCAATCGATCCCATACCTTGTTCAGCCGAAAGTCCGGAACCACATATCGAAACTCCTCCCGATTGATTTCTCTTCGCAGAGCCTCAAAATCCGTGAGAACCTTTGTCGTGGATGACACCAGATAAAAACCCGGATACTGTTTTTTCAGATAATTCAGCAGAAGATCGGAATGCAGGATGATTCCGTTCCGGTTTTCCACACAATCACTTCCCTCCGTGAATTTCTTCACTGCCTTCACTTCACCCCTATGATAAGCGGACTCTGCCAATCGATCTGTACACACGTTTTCAAACAGTTCTGCCAGTCGATTGCAGTGTCTGTCCTTCAGATGTTCTTCACGCAGTATTGAATTGCTGAAGGTAAGCCTTGCAGAGATTTGATATTCTTCCATCAGTTTTTTTACTTTATATGGATCGGCCTCACCGAAGCCGACACGTCCGCCTCCCCACAGACAGTCTGCCGGTGCCCCGTAGATCGAACCGATCTCACACCAGTCATAGAAATATTCCCGATGCGAATAAAATAAGGGAAGAAAAACCTGATAAAGCTCATAAAACTCAAACAGACCGGGAAGATGAAAATAGGCTTTTGGAATGGTATCATTGCATATCGATGCAGATGTTACAGAATTATTAATCGCATGATGTTGTTCATTATTCATAAGAGTGTTCTTTCTATTCGACGTATACTGTTCTTAATCACGAATCTTTTCCGGTGATTCTGCCTGTATTTCGCAAGTTTGACGGTTATTCGATTCCATAGTCGGAATTATAACGGCCGCCGGCCTGCATGTATATTTCATTTCATTCTTAAAAATGTATCATGATTGTAATGAATTTTATTCAAGTTAGTGCTTGCCATATACGAAATCCTGTGCTATTCTATGACAGTCAATTAAACATATTCCCGTTGAAATATTCGGAATCACTTCGAAACCGGATATGGAGGGCGCTTTGGAGAATCCCATTCAATTGGGTGCCGACGGTGCAAGGTACTAACGTACTGAATCTCTCAGGCCAAAGAACAAAGATGCTGATTCAAATGTTATATATTTTATTTTCATTTGTATCCGGTAACGAATTCTTTGAGACTGCTGATATTCAGCGGTCTCTTTTTTGTTTACCTGAGCATGCAAACGGAAAGCCGAACTGACAGCTGACTTTCCACTCTGTTTCTTCGAAGCTATCATATCATATTTTGGGAGGAGAAATAACATGTTACTTTCAATCGTTCAAACTATCAATGCTTATCTGTCAGATTATGTATTGGTTATCCTGCTTCTGGGTGTCGGTCTGTGGTACAGTATCCAGACCCGCTTCGTACAGGTTCGCTGCTTTGGCGAAGGTATGAAAAAGACTTTCGGAAACCTTTCCCTTTCCGGTAAAAAACATGCAGCAGGTATGACTTCTTTCCAGGCACTTGCTACTGCTATTGCCGCTCAGGTCGGTACCGGTAACATTGTCGGTGCCAGCGGTGCGATCCTTACCGGTGGTCCTGGAGCAATCTTCTGGATGTGGATCATCGCATTCTTCGGTATGGCTACTATCTATGCCGAGGCAACTCTTGCACAGGAAACCAGAAAAATTGACAAAGACGGAAGCATTCATGGTGGTCCGGTTTACTACATCACCACTGCTTTCACCGGCGGATTCGGTAAATTCCTTGCAGGCTTCTTCGCTGTAGCTATCACTCTTGCACTTGGTTTCTTCGGCTGTATGGTACAGTCCAACTCCATCGGCTCCACCGCTCAGACTGCTTTCGGTCTTCCGAGCTGGATCATGGGTGTTGTTCTTGTTATTATCTGTGCTCTGATCTTCCTTGGCGGTATTCAGAGACTTGCATCTGTAACTGAGAAGGTCGTTCCGATCATGGCATGTATCTTCCTGCTTGGTGCACTTGTTGTTCTTATTATTCGTATTAAATACATTCCGGCAACGATCGGTATGATCTTCCGTTATGCTTTCCAGCCGAACGCAATTATCGGCGGTGGTTTCGGTTATGCTCTGAAGACAGCCCTCAGCCAGGGTGCGAAACGTGGTCTGTTCTCCAATGAAGCAGGTATGGGTTCCACACCGCACGCACATGCACTTGCTCAGGTTAAAACCGCACATGATCAGGGTGTTGTAGCTATGATCGGTGTATTTATCGATACTTTCGTAGTTCTTACTCTGAACGCACTGGTTATCATCTCCACTCTGTACACAAGCGACGGTATCCTTGCAGACGGAACTATTCCGGAAACAATCGGAAAAGCTAATCTTGCACAGACCGCTTTCGGTACTGTATTCGGTGAGCAGTTCGGTGCGATTTTCGTAGCAATCTGCCTGTTCTTCTTCGCATTCTCTACGATCCTGAGCTGGAACCTGTTCGGTAAAATCAATGCAGAATATCTGTTTGGCAAGAAGAGCCTTGTTGTTTACACTGTAATCGCTCTGGTATTCATCTTCCTTGGTACTCTGACAGCAAGTGACCTTGTATGGGAGCTGTCCGATATGTTCAACCAGCTGATGGTACTTCCGAACGTTGTTGCACTCTTTGCATTGACTAAGATCGTTAAAAAATGCTGCAATAAATAAGCATAATTCCTTAGATGCATAAAATCTGCAAAAGGAGCAGGATCGTCATGATCCTGCTCCTTTTCGTCGTATCTGGATTACTTATATTTTTCTTATCATTTGCAGCATCTCGCTTCTGATTGCCAGGATCTTCCGTGCCGACGGAAATACCAAATGCAGTTTAATAAAACTTTAATCCCTAATGCTGAAAAAGGCATATAGTTGACATAACTATATTATGTCAACTATATGCCTTTTTATGCTTTACCGTTTTCTTATTTTAAAATTTCTCATATGCAAAACGCGGATAATTATCTTCTTCGACATGAATGATTCCACGTTTTTCAAATCCGATGCTTTCCAGGAGCTTCTGCATAACTACATTATCACTGTGCGTATCGATACGCAGACTGCCGCACTGTTCGAAAGCCCAGTTCAGACAATATCTGCCGATTCCTTTTCTGGATCCGTCGGCAGCTACCCTGTGTACAACACCATAGGCTGCGTTCCGTCTCCAGCTTCCCTCTTCGATCACACGGTAGCAGGGCTCAATGTCCTCACCGAAGTCATAGAAAAAAGTTCCAATGACTGTCCCCTCTTCGTTAATACAGACATAACTCTTTCCTATGCGGATATCATTTTCGATCAGTGCCTGCGGCGGCCAGTTGGTCGGTCCCCACTGATTGGGATTACCGTGCTCTGCCATAAAGGAACGGGCATAGGCATAGATCTCCATGATTCGCTCCAGATCTTCCATATTTGATTTTCTGATTTTCATAGCTGCTTCTTTCCTTTCACTTTCTTCTGCAGTCTGTCCGGAGTTCTATGCTGCTAATAATAAAATTTTTATGCACTGCTCCGGCTGCACGATTCTGTGCTGCTCTATGCACACGAGACTCTATGCTTCTGCTTGTTTTATTTTAATTATAGTTTTTCCAAAACTTGCGGAACCTCAGCAAGCGACGGCAGTACTGCAGTTGTTCTTGCCTTATACTCCTCTTCCGGCTGCTTGAAGCAGGGAATACAGATCACCTGTATACCGGCGCGATAAGCGGCTTCTATGCCCGCCTGTGAGTCTTCCAGCACCAGTGCTTCCGCAGCAGAAATTCCTTCTTTTTCACATGCCTTCAGGAAGATGTCCGGTGCAGGCTTTCCGTTTTGTATCTCTGCTGCGGTTGTGATCCCGTTAAAACGTGTATCCAGATCATATCGCTCCAGAATCATATGCAGACGATCCGGCGATGCGGATGTGGCGATCACCTTACGATATCCGTTTCCATCCAGATAATCCAGCAGTTCCAAAAGTCCCGGACGCAGCGGAACCGATTCCTCTTTCAGAATCTCCATTTCCCTTCTATGAAAGAGATCGGCATCTTCTTTCGGAGAAAAGCTGCATCCGTAATATCGGTTCATTTTTTCTAAAGTGCTTACAGCGGACATTCCGAGAAATTCATTGATGTAGGTCTCCCACTGGAAGTCTACGCCTCTCTCCGCCAGCATTTCCTTATAGGTCTGAAAACAGACCCGTTCGCTTTCTACCATGAGGCCGTCAAAATCAAATATAATCGTTTGTATCATCGATATAACACTCCATGCTATTCTATTATTCCGGTTAACTCACTGCCATAGTCAGAAAAGACACATATTTAAAATAGTCCCCGGAATACACCTGCTTAAATTAAAAAAAACAGAATCATCACTGTCACCTGTTTTTACATATACCTGTCTGAAACAAATGACAACAATGATTCTACCATGAATAAGACTATATTTATACTATGAAAAATGCGATTGCTATAATGAGATAGATTCCCAGCAGCTGCGCACCTTCAAACCAGTTGGAATAGCCGTCCTCGATGACGCGGTTGGTGATCAGCGCGGAGCAGATCAACGCCATCAGCTCAAAAGGTGTGAAGATCAGGTTCATCGGTGTCCAGATGCAGCTGATAAATACAAGCAGCGGCATGACAAACAGAACGCCCTGCAGCGTTGAACCTACACTTACCTCGATGGCAGCGTTCATCTTGTTCTTTACTGCCATGACAACAGCCGTACTGTGTTCTGCGGCATTTCCGATTACCGGAATCAGGATCAGACCAACGAAGGCCTGTGACAGTCCCAGTGTTTCCGTCATTCCTTCCACGGATCCGATAAAGAGCTCGGAGATAAATGCCAGAAGCACGGTCACACCGATCAGAATGATCAGAGCCTTCCTAAGGGACCAGCTGGGTGCTTCGGTCTCTGTCTCTTCCGATTCGCTTTCAAACTGGCTCTTGTGTGTTACGAAGGTAAACAGGATCTGCAAAATATACAGAATAAACATTGCTCCGGCAATTACAAGGGACAGCTCTTCTGCTTTTATCGAGCTGTCGGTCATCGTATGGAAAAATGCCGCCGGAATACTGATGCCGATCAGTGCAAAGAACAGCATACTGGAGTCTGCTTCAACCGCTTTGATGTTGAACCGCTGCTCCTTGTGCTTCAATCCGCCGCAGAGCATGGACAGACCGAGCACCAGAAGGATGTTTCCGATAACCGAACCAACCAGAGATGCCTTTACTACATCGATCAGTCCGGATTTCAGTGCAAAAATATTGATGAGCAGCTCGGCAGAATTACCAAAAGTCGCATTCAGAAAACCGCCTACACGCTCTCCCAGATAATGGGCTGCATCTTCGGTTGCCTTACCCATAACGGCAGCAAGACCAACGATAGATAAAGCGCTGAACAGAAACATCAGCGTTCCGCCAAGATGCATAAAATGACCGATCAAAGTGATCGGAATAAAGATCAACAGAAAATATAAAACATTCATACGTACAATCACTTCCTCAACTCCGTAATCGATACACAGCAGTCTTCTGCAGCGTATCGATTACGGCAGTTTCTTCGCGATTCTCGACTTATTGCAAAATCGATTCGCAATTTATTATTACAGTATCATTCAGTTACTTCAGTGCCATCTTGTAGATGTCCAGGATCTCATCATATCCCAGAGTTTTGTATCCAAGCAGTGTCCTCGTTTTTCCTCTGGAACAGTCAAATGCCAGTTTCTCCAGATCCTCTTCTTTTACGCCAAGCTCTGTCAGACGGATCGGCATGCCAATCGACTTGTAGAAGTCTTCCTGCATGTCGATGGCTGTTTCGATTGTCTGCTCCGGATGATCGTAATCGATTGGTACATTCCAGACATTATTGGCATACTGCAGCCAGCGCATGATATTGGCTTTGTATGCATAACGTGCCCAGCTGCACCAGAGAGCTGCAAGACCTGCCCCGTGTGCCACCTCCGGATACATACCCGATACCTCATGCTCCAGCTGATGAACGACCATCTGGTGATTTCTTCCACAGGAAGTCAGATCGTTGTGTGCCAGCGAGGATGCCCACATCATATTGGCACGGGAAGCATAATCCTTCGGATCTGCCATGCAGCCTTTTCCGGCTTTCATGGAGCTCCTGATGACTGCTTCGGCAATCGAATCCGTCAGGTAATTATCTTCTGCCAGTCCGAAATACCTCTCAATAGTATGCATACCGATATCCACGATACCGCAGGCCGTCTGGTAAGGACTGACTGTATAGGTCAGTTCCGGGTTTTCAATGGCAAAATTCATACGGTTGCAGCTGCATCCGTATCCGCGTTTCATTCCAAGCTCTGTATTTGTGATAACGCAGGAATTGGACATCTCGGAACCGGCTGCTGCCAGTGTCAGAATGCAGCCCTTCGGAAGTGTCTTTTCCGGAACGGCATTTTTAAGAGAAAACTCCCATACATCTATGTCCGGATTGGCCACACCATTGGCAATGTCCTTAGAGGAATCCAGAACGGAACCGCCGCCTACTGCAAGAACGAAATCCACGCCTTCCTCCTGACAAAGTGCGATTCCTTTGCGCACGAGAGAAAGTTCCGGATTCGGCTTTACACCGCCCAGGCAGACATACGAAATGCCTTCGGCATCCAGACAGCCTTTTACGCGATCCAGCAGTCCGCTTTTTACAGCCGAACCGCCGCCGTAATGGATCAATACCTTCTTCGGTGCATACTCCTTGAGGATCTTGCCAACCTTTAATTCTTCGTCTTTTCCGAAATACACCTTGGTAGTTGCTTCATAAATAAAATTATTCATATGCCGTTCTCCTTTTTTTTCTACAGTATACCACATTACCATAGAACGATTGCCCGTTCCGGGCAGGCAATTGCACAATAATTGCAGCCGACGCAGCGGTCGTAATCGATCTCCGCCAGGCCGTCGACCTTGCTGTAGTGCATGGCTCCGGAAGCACAGATCTGCACACAGGTACCGCAGCCCATACAGTCTTCCCGGTCGACCTGCAGTTTTTTCTCATCAATCGCCGGCTGATAGGAGCTCTCCATCGTTCCATCCAGAAGGGAAAGCAGCTCATCCACCTCCTGTACGGAAGTAAAACCGACCATGGCGGAAGGAATCAGTTCTTTACACTCCACGAACACATGAGCCGCCGCCTGCTGGTAATCAGAAGTCAGATTGCCGCCTCCGAAGACCTTCATCGTATATACGCCCAGTCCCGCATCCCTGCAGCAGCGAATTGCATCCCGCATGCCCTCTGCGGTTCCTGCATTTTCACCATCCCGAATTCCCAGGCCGGCATAGTTGTACAGGGCAAAGACAACATCGAATTCGGGATGTGCGACTGCATTTCGCACCTGATCCTGGTGATGGGTGGAAATGCCGATGGCGTGTACCTTGCCCTGTTCCTTCGCCTCGATCAAAGCACGAAGCGCTCCCTCCCGTTCCTCTTCGTAGCCGGGTGTCGCCTGATGCAGCAGAAAGATATCGATATACGGAAGTCCTGTTTCCTCCAGTGCCTCCTCGATTGCTTCCTGCATCTCCTCGTAGGTACAGGCAAGGGATTTGCTGCTGATCACGGGCAGTTCTTCAAAAGCTTCCGATTCCCGCATTTTCTCCAGGGCAAGCCGCAGATAATGATAGGTATGATAAAACTGCGCCGTATCAAAGAAACGGATTCCCTTTTCATACGCATAGCACATCAGTGCCGCTCCGTCTTCCGGAGAAAGATTGCGTCTGGAAGGTCCCAGCGGATGAACGCCGAATCCCACCTGTGATACGATTATTTCGGATTTTCCCAATTGATTGTATTCCATGCCTCTTTCTCCTTTCTGAAGTCTGATCGATACTTTTTGTATTCCGATTTCCGTGCATTACTGACCGATACTTTCTGTATTCTGATATCCGGTCATTATCCCGGATATCGTCCGGCTCCACCAAATCCGACGATTCATTAACCGGTATGTATTATTTCTTCTTCAATGTCATGTGATGCGGAATACCGTCTACATAATACGGCATATAGTTTCCGGCGATCATCGGTTTTGCATATCGGCAGTAGTCCTCTGTTACATCCATATGATCCGGGGTGATCCATGCAACCGGAACCATCTTCTCCTCATTGGCAACACTGTGTACGTCATGCAGTCCGTAATATACCTGGTACGGATCACGCTCAGCTACATTAATGGTCACGACTTTACCGGTCTCACCTTCGTAAGCCTTGTTCACCGCATAGATACCTACATCATACGCCTCACGAATATCGATCACGGAAGCAATATGTGTAGCGGAACGCTGCAGAGTCGAAAACTCAATATTACGTACCTTGTAGTTGGATTCCTGCATCAGCTTGTTGGCAAGCAGCTCGCCGCAGCCGGAAAGCATCTTGTGACCGAAAGCATCCAGCTTCACATTCTCCTCTTCCATCTCGCAGACAAAGGTTCCGTCCGCAAAACGAATACCCTCGGAAACTGCAATAACGATGGAGTGCTTCACCTTTGCAAGCTCGTGAATACGCGCATAGAAAGCATCCATATCGAAAGGCACCTCCGGAAGACAGATGATATCCGGTCCGCTGCAGTCATCACCTCTGGAAAGGGCTGCAGCAGCTGTCAGCCATCCGGCATGACGTCCCATGATCTCGATGATCACCACCGAGGGAATCGGACTGTCATAGCACTCATTGTCTCGAATGATCTCCTTTACTGATGTTGCAATATACTTGGATGCGGAACCGTAGCCCGGTGTATGATCCATGACAGGAAGATCGTTGTCGATGGTCTTCGGAATACCGATGAAGCGCTGCGGTTTCTTATGCAGTGCCGCATAATCCGAAAGCATCTTGACCGTATCCATGGAATCATTTCCTCCTATATAAAGGAAGCAGGAAATATCATATTTTTCCATGATGGCGAATACCTTCTCATATACTTCCGGATCCTTTTCGAACGGCGGCAGCTTATAGCGGCAGGATCCAAGAAAAGCAGACGGTGTTCTCTTCAAAAACTCAATATCTTCACGTGTACGGATGTAGTCATTGCCAAGATCGATCAGATCCTCTTTCAAAAATCCCTGGATACCATAATGCATTCCGTAGATCTTCTCAACTCCTTTGATACGTGCGGCCTGAACGACACCTGCAAGGCTGGCATTGATGACGGCGGTCGGTCCGCCGGATTGTCCGATCACAACATTTCCCATAATATATATTTCTCCTAAACCTGATTTGGCATCCGCAGCATTCCACTCGGCAGAATCCGGTATCTGTCTGCTGATCCCGTAAAATTTTCCTTTAGTATTATAGAGAGAAAAGTCCATATATGCAAATAAAATATATTTTTCTGCTTACCTGTATTATGCTGCCGTATTTCTTCATATATATAATGCAGGAATACTATCGCTTCCGCAAAGCGGCTTGCCCGCATTTTTGATTTATGTTAGGCTATTCAAAAGAACAAGTCATATTGAAATTGAAGAAAGGTCCATTTTCGATTACATGGAAAAAAGAGTTACCTACCACGAACAGCGAGATATTGAATATACGGTCCGTTTACGGAATGTGCTGAGCACGATGCCGGAATTCGCACGGGATTTCTTCCGTGCCAGCAATACCTCCCGCTCTACGGCTACCACCTGCCGCTATGCCTATTGTGTGCGTATCTTCATGGAATTTCTGATCCAGTCCAATCCCAGCTATAAGGATAAAACGATCAAAGATCTGACCCTGGAGGACATGGAAAAGGTGACGGCTCTGGATCTGGAGGAATACATGGATTATCTGAAAGCGTATAAGCCTTCGGAGACAGATGCCTATATCACCAACGGTGAAAAAGGAATCAAACAGAAGATGTCGGCGCTTCGTGTCTTCTACAGCTATTTCTATAAAAGAGAAATGATCGTAAACAATCCTACCGCCCTGATTGAAATGCCGAAACTGCATGAAAAAGAGATCATTCGTCTGGATTCCGATGAAGTTGCCGAACTGCTGGATCTGATCGAGCACTGCGGAGACGATATGAATCCGCATCAGCGCCGTTATTGGGAAAAAACAAAAAACCGTGACGTGGCGATCATCACCCTTCTGCTTGGCACCGGCATTCGTGTATCCGAATGTGTGGGACTGGATGTGGAGGACGTGGATTTCAAAAACAATGGAATCAAGGTTTTCCGTAAGGGCGGAAATGAAATGATGGTATATTTCGGTGAGGAAGTCGAGCATGCGCTGCGCACCTATATGGAAGGGGACCGCGCGGCGATTACACCGATCCAGGGACATGAGCACGCACTCTTCTATTCTTCCCAGCGCAGACGGATCGGCGTCAAGGCCGTCGAGAATCTGGTTCAGAAATATACCTCGCAGATCACTACCACCAAGAAGATCACGCCTCATAAGCTGCGCAGTACCTACGGCACCGCACTGTATCAGGAAACCGGGGATATCTACCTGGTAGCCGATGTATTGGGACATCGGGATGTGAATACCACCAAGCGGCATTATGCAGCCATGAGCGATGCACGGCGAAGAAAAGCTGCTAAAGCCGTGCATCTGCGGGAAGACTGATATACTATTTAATGATACCGCAAAATAAGGATTTCTATACTATTCCATAAACAGAACTGACTATAGGAGCCTGGACTATTTGAAAAACAGGACTAAATGTGACCTGCAAAACTACTCCGATGCAATACCACCTGAAAAAACGAAGCCCCAGCAATGGAGTCTTCGTTTTTTTGTACATATATCAATATTACCCAGGTTAAATTTTACCCAGATCATATCTTTTCGGATAAATCCGATAATACGTATTCTTCAATCAAGGCAATACATATCAACCTTCGGAAGCAGTTCTTCGATTCCCTCTTTTTTCGGCAGATCCGTATGGAAGGCACAGGCACTGCCTGCTGCAGCTGCAAACCTTGCACATTCTTCTATCGATACTCCAGCTGCATATTGTCCGGTAAAGCCTGCAACCATGGAATCTCCGGATCCAACAGTGTTGACGGCTTTTCCAACAGGAGCCTTAATATAGAAGAAATTTTCAAAAATCTGCTGTTTAGCATTTACATCGATTCCTCTGGAAGGCTCGTCATACATCATGATCTTGGGCTGCGTATTCAGCCAGTTTCTGACAACCACTTTCTGCTGATTTCCTCCGGAAAGAGAACTAACCGCTGCATTGATATTCGGAATCTTGATCTGTAACTCCTGAATCTGTTTATTGGCTGCTGCATCTCTTTTTCTCTTATTTTCCAGCCATCCGTCTGATGTTTTATCCATGCTTGCATAGCACAGATTGTCTTTGATCGAATGCATCAGTACCAGACCTTCAAATTTTCTATCTTCCGGTGTCAGACCGATTCCTTTTCCTTTCATCTTGATCGGATTCAGCTTACCCTCTACTTTCTTTCCATCCAGATACAGTTCGCCGCTGTCGATCGGATCCGCTCCGAAAATCGATTTCAGAAGTTCTGTTCTTCCTGCTCCCAGCATTCCTGCGATTCCAAGAACCTCGCCTTCTTTTAATTCGAAATTGATATCCTCAAATTTTCCTGCTCTTGTAAAATGCTTTACTTCCAGTACGGTTCTCTCACCAGGAACGATATCATCCGGAATGCTTCGAATCGATACCTCACCGAACATCATATCAACGATTTCTTTACTGGTTATATCCTTTGTATTTGCCGTTCCTATAAACTTGCCGTCACGCAATACAGTGATGGCATCTGTAATAGCCGGAATTTCATGGAGCTTATGCGAAATATAGATAATGATCAGATCCTGTTTTTTCAGTTCCCTTACTACATTAAACAACAGCTCCACTTCATTGTTAGCAAGCGAGGATGTAGGCTCATCCAGCATCAGAACTTTGGGATTGTAGCTCATAGCCTTTGCGATCTCGACGACCTGACACTGCCACATGGATAATCGGGAGACCATTTCTCTGGGATTGATATCCACACCGATTCGATCCAGGAGTTTTTTGGCTTCTGTGTATGTCTTTCCCCAGTCGATCATTCTTCCTTTTTTCGGCATTCTTCCAAGAAAAATATTTTCCATAACCGACAGACTGGGAACAAGACTCATTTCTTGATATACAGTTGCAAATCCTTTGGCATAGGACTGCTGCGGATTTGTAAAAATCAATTCTTCATCATCGAGAAACATCTTTCCTTCCGTTGGTGTAATAGCACCGGAAAAGCATTTGACCAGTGTCGATTTACCTGATCCGTTCTTGCCAAGCAAACCGTATACTTTACCGCTTTCGAACTGTACAGAGATATTGTCCAGTGCCAGACATCCAGGATATTGTTTGCTTATATGCTCTGTTCGTAAAACACTCATACTCCTGATCCTTTCAGTATTTTGAAAATAAGAGGGAAATCATCCCTCTTATTTTCAAAGCTCTATCACAATCGTTACACTTTTGTCCCTCAGGTTCTTTTCAATATCCTGACTGGATTATTCGCTGACCGTAAATCCCTGTTTCGTTCTCCATGCATTGACAGCTTCTTTGTCTCTTGAGCTGAGAACAATGCCGTCTACGTAATTTGTAGAACCGTCTTCCACGCCGGTGTCTTCTCCACGGCAGGCTTTGATCAATGTTGTCATTGCGTTATATCCCATTGTGTAAGGATCCTGGGATACAGAAACCATAAGCGGAGATGCATCATCCAGTACATAGCTGGAGATCTGATCGGATCCGTCAAATCCGAATACCATAACATCATCCTGTTTGCCGGCATTTGTTACCGCAACGGTAGCACCAAGTGTATCGACCTCTGCTGCACAAACAAATACATTTAATTCCGGGTTGGATGTTTAAGATTCCGCTGGCTTTTTCCAGAGCCTCATCGGTATTCAGTCCATCCTGATCAGCAACGATCTCGTAATTGATACCAGCTTCATCAAATGCATCCGTGTATCCTTTTACACGTGCACCGGACTGTGCCGGAAGAAGTGACTGGAACTGCACGATACCTACATTGACTTTTTCTTCACCGTATTTTTCCTTAATGATCTCCGCTGCATCCAGTCCTGCCTGATAAGCACTTGCATGATCATCGGATGTATATCCGGCAACGATAAAATCGGAATCGGCAAGATCGATATTCGTCAGTGTAATTTTTAAACCACTCTCTGCAGCACTCTTCAGAGATGCAACAGAAGCATCTGCATTCAGCGGTGCAATGGCGATTCCATCGATCTTCTGGGATACGTAGGTATTGATCAGTTCGGTTTCCTTTGACTGATCCTGGTTTGTATTATCCTCCAGAAGCTTAACACCGGCACCGGCATCTGCTACAGCATCTTCATAGCCTTTACGCATCAAAGCCATATTCTGATCGTCCTGGAATACAATACCTGCTACCGTGATTTCCTTAACACCCTCTGCAGTTTCTTCAGAACCGGCTGCTGCCGATGAACCTGCTGCTGTTGACTGGGCAGCACTTCCGCATCCTGCCATGGTTACTGTCATCATTGCTGCCATCAATCCTGCTAACACTTTTTTCTTCATTCGTATTTTCCTCCGCATTTTTTATAATTGTTTTTATGTTTTGTTGTCCACCTTTGTTGTATTCATCATAGTTTTTTTTGAATTTAGTCACAATAAAATGTGTATGCAGTACTATTTTATAAAAGACAACAAAGTATCCTATTTTTCGCCCAGGTTTTTGTTCAACTTTTAAAAACTTTGCATTTGAAACATACGCATGGAATACGCCTGGACCGGAAGGCAGGATGTATGGCTGCAAACGATATATGCCTATCCCGAACTCCCATCAAAAAAGAGCAGAAAACCCGGTTTCTGCTCTTCTGTCCTACAGCAATTCAATTGTATGTTTCAGTGAAAGGATCTCTCCCTTCTTTTCCTCCCGAATTGTACGGTATCCGGCCTCGTTAAGCGGATTATTCCGGCCGCTTAGTTCAATGCCAAAATCAAATGCTGATGTCACAGGTTCCACACCCAGACAAACATTTGTGCCGTTCCAAGGTGCAAATGTTCTCCCTCGATTGGAAAACCATAATACACAATGCTTTAATTCTTCTGTATCCCAGGTCATTCGAACCTTATAGTCTTCCTCTGTATTTTCGATCGTGAAAGATGGATCCGTCACATTGCACAAAAGAAGCAGATCCTCACTATGCTGCTCAAACGGCAGACATGCAGCATCAATTCTTTTTCCAGCAGCTTTCAGAGGAACCGCATGCAGATCCTCTACCCATATATCCGGTTTGAAACTTGAGCTTTCATCCAGATCCATAGGATACGTGCATATGCGTTCACAGGAAGGCATCGTTATTTTCGTTTTTCCGGGAGTTTCTGACAGTCGAAACATCGGATGAATACCGGATGTTATTTCCCCGTCTTTTCCGATAAAGATCCTGTCTTCCACCTGCATTCGGAATCCTTTTGGAGTTATTGTGATCGTTCTCTGTACTTTTTCGATCGGAGCACCGGGATATTGGATTTCCAGCACGATCTGTTCCGACTTCTGACTGCAAAGGTTCCAGATATGATGTGCCCCGTATCCGTGTGCGTACTCCGCTTTGCCTTCCCTGACGATTCTGTTTTTTCTCCAGTTCTCCGGAAGATTCTCATAATTTTCCGGAAACGCCCCAAAGGGGGAAGCAAAAAACTCCCCCTTCAGATTGCGCATAAATATGTCTTCGATTGCTCCCCAGTCCCGCTGAAACAAGGGACTGACATCTCCCTTTTCCGTATGGAAGCATACCGTTGTCATCGCACCGTACGCAGAGACGGAAACGGTTGTATTTTTATTCTCCAGTTTGTACATATTTCCATCTTACTGCCAGGTAAGTGTTCCGTCCGGTTTATACTGTCCCCATTTATGAACTGCTTCCTGCATAGCTTTGAAATTCTCCGGATTTGCAGACGAGTGAACGCTGTTGCTTGTCGCACAGATATATCTGCCTCCCGGTGCATGTGTTGCAAGAATTCCCTTTACATACTCTTCCATTTCCTGCGGGGTATAGGTTGTTAACGGTGCATCACAGTCAATACCACCTACAACGGTAAGATTCGGATACTGTTTCTTCAGAGCAACCTGATCATTGCCTGCACGTTCATCCAGCGGATGCAGCATCGTAATGCCCATGTCTACAAGGTCTCCAACGATCGGTGTAATAGCTCCGCAGCAATGTTTCAGCATATATGCCCCACGGCCGTTGACATAGTCACAGATCTACTTCAGACCCGGGAAAAAGAACTCCTGATAGGTATTTCTGGACACAAGAAGACTTGTGCTGGAACCATAATCATCACCCGTAAGAATACCGTCCGCACCCAGATCGAGAGCGATCTCAGCCAGTTTCAGGTTATGCTCGATGGAAACTTCCACCAGCCGTTCTACAAGCTCCGGCTCTTCAATGATATTCATCATCATATCCTGCATGCTTGTCAGATAATAGGAATAGTTAAATCCGTCATGCAGATGGAAACCGATAAAACGTTTTCCTTTGAATCGCTCTACCAGTTTTTTCAGGAAGTCAAAACGATAATCCAGTGTCGGATCCGGTGCCACATAATTCAGCGCATCTTCCAGTGTTTCGATCGGACCATGCAGAGGAGCAGCTACCACTTCACCGTTGTACTGCCGTCTGGTTCCCCATTCATTTTCAATAATGCCCTTCTCTGCATCGATAACTTTCTCTTTGTACATCTTGGATGGTGTCTCGCTCATTACAAGATCAATATCCAGTTCATCACAAAGATCCATATAATCCTCTGTTCCGATAATCCCCTTGATAACCTTCGGATCGATCATCAATTCAAATGTAGGTACACGATCCGGAATCTGTCCATTCAGCGTTGCCACAACACGTTCATACGAATTCATAAAATCTTCCTCCTCGTATTATAAGTTTATAGACCTCTTTCATAGAGGCTATAGACT
>JAUNAK010000111.1 GCA_030527665.1 Eubacteriales bacterium | reverse complement strand
CACCGGGAAAGACTTGACAGAGTCTCTTTTGCAGCTGACTGATTGCAGATTCCTGCACCGGGAAAGACCTGACAAAGTCTCTTTTGCAGCCGGCTGATTATGGATCCGGAAGGAGACTTCAGGATCAGCCGTCCGCAGGTCCGGTTCCTTTTTATGATGAAACCGTGACTGAAAAGAGAAAAGCCCCTGCACTGCATAAATACAGTACAGGGGTGGAAAAGGAGATAAATTATCTCAGTCGGGTCCCTGTCTTTTACAGGTGGGAACCCGACTGCAATGAGCATTCGGTAAAGGCATTACAATGCTTTAACCTTTTTTGATTTCGGCTACATGCAGAATCGGTGTGCTGTCGGACAGGACGATTGCCTGTGCGCGTCCGTTCCAGGAATCGGTGAAGCTGTCGGTGTATACGCCGGTCGGCTTCGGATTGCCGGTACCCAGACCAACGAGCGTTCCGTTTTCTACTTCTACGGAAACGCGGAAGTCTGCGGAGGTGTCGGTCACGCCGTTTGCATCTTTCTTTTCGATTGTGTAGTAATGCAGATTACCGCTGCTGTAAGCTTCTTCTTCCTGAACAGCCAGAACAGCTTCGCCGGCAGTGCAGATCGTGTGACGGCCAAGCTCGGTTTCTCCGTCATAGTCAACGGCGGTCAAGGTTCCGGGCTGATAAGTCAGTTCGAAGCGGGCGATGTAACCTGTCTCAGATCCTGCTTTCTGACGTCCAAGGCTGATATCATTGAGGAAGAGCTCAACTTCCGGAGCGGCGGAATATACTTCAGCTATGATCGGCTTTTCTTCGAAGCCCGGCCATGTCCAGCTGGACTGGCTGTCGCTGATGACCCAGTTCGTTTTGATCAGGTGTTCACCGTAATGGGACGGTTCCTGAACAGCGATGTACGGATCTTTGCGAAGACCGAAGACGATCTCTCTGTAGTAGGAAGCCGGACGGCGGAAGCCGCAGATATCCAGATCGCCTACAAAGCTGAGCTGGCAGGGGAACTGTGCTCCGAAGCCGCCCTCGCCGAAATGATATGCCGGTACGCCGACACCTGCTTCACCGATATAGTCCCAGCCGGTCCAGGTGAAGTCACCGACAACGTTGGTGCAGGTCTTCATCAGATCCCAGTTGCGGCTGATCTCCGGCGGACAGGTCTCGCTTCCAATGATCACACGGTCCGGATTGTTTTTCTGATCCAGTTCATAACGGCCGGTCATATAGTTGTAGCCGGGGGCATCGATAGCTGCACCGATGGAATCGATCGCCTTGCTGACAAGCGGATGGGTTACGATCTCATCCATATATTTATCCATGATCGTCATGAAGAGGTTTACATTTCCGCCTTCTGCAGAGGGACGTTCCTCTTCGGGAAGACTGGAAAGGATATCGCCGACAACAATGCCGATCTCATCGGATACGGCAAAAACACCGTTGATGGCAGCTGTTGTGTAACGGGTAGCATCCAACGCCTTGGCAGTCTCATTCAGCTTACGAAGAACCTCTACACCGCGGTCGGTTCCGAATTCCGGAATCTCATTGCCGAGAGAGTAGATGATAACACTGGGATGATTGAAGTCTTTGCGGATCATGGCTTCCAGATCCTCTTTCCACCATTTGTCAAAGTACAGAGCATAGTCGTTGTCGCCTTTGCAGCGGGTCCACATATCAAAGGTCTCATCCATGACATAGACACCCAGAGCATCACAGGCACGAAGCATGGCCTGGCTCATCGGATTGTGAGACATACGGATCGCATTAAAACCGGCTTTTTTCAGCAGATAGATCCGGCGGTACTCTGCCTGTTCATGGGTGGCTGCACCGAGCAGGCCGTTATCGTGGTGTACACAGGCACCGCGAAGTTTTACGCTTCTTCCATTAATGCGAAGTCCGTTTTCTGCATCCATGGTCATAGTCCGGACACCGAAGGTCTCTCTTGACTCATCGATGACGGTATCGTTTTCCAGCAGCTCGGCAGCAAGGTTGTACAGATTCGGCGTTTCGTCAGACCAGAGCTTTGCATTCTTCAGAACGATCCGGGTTCGAAGGGACTGCACATCCTGCGAAAATACCGGCAGCGGACGGGTCACGCTGGCGGCGATCTCACCGGAGGCATCCCGTACGTTCAGGCGAACGGACAGATGACGGCGGCGGCAGGAGCGGTTCTGAATATCGGTGCGGATCTCGAGATAAGCAGTATCGTCACTGACACTTTTGGTTTCGATCCGAAGGGTATCCGGAACGAAGAAGGCGGTTCCCGCATGCAGCAGATACACATCGCGGTAGATACCGCTTCCGGTATACCAGCGGGAGTTGGAACGGGCACTGTTGCGGGCTTCTACACGAATCGTATTCTCTGTTCCCGGAATCAGATCCTGGTGCAGCGGAATATAGGTGGTGGAGTAGCCGTACGGACGATGCGATACCAGTGCACCGTTTACGTAAACCAGTGCATTCATATATACACCTTCCAGCTTCAGATAGAAGGTGTCATCCGCCTGTTCTTCGGAGACGAACAGTTTTTTTTCATAAGCATAAACGCCGCCGTCGTGGAAACCGGTATTGGTTCCGTTTTCGCTTTCGGCATAGGGTTTTTCCAGAAGCATGGCATCATGCGGAAGTGTTACGATTGCCGCATCGGCCGGTGCGGAAGATGTAAGGGCAAAGGAGTCCAGTCTTTTCCAGAACGTCCATTCCGAATTCCAGTTTTTTTCGATCATAATGGTTCCTCCATAAGAGTTAGTATAGTTCTATTATATTATATTAAAAATAAAAAACAATGGGAACCGACATTTTTTACGATGGGTAAGACTTTTTTTCGAAAATGGGGATGCCGTTATACAGGAGAAAGATATTCTATACTATAATAAAATGCAGAAGATAATAACGCTCCGCGAGGGCGCCGGACATCCGTGGGGACGCCCGGCACCGACCATAATGGAAGGAATCCTGTGCCAGGTCTCGCTGAGCTCGATTTAAATGAATGTGAAGGAGGAAAAATATGAGAATCCGTGACATGCGTGTCAACCATCTGTGTGAGCCTTTGGGCTATCAGCTCTCGCCGCTGAGCTTTTCCTGGAAATGTACGGAGATAGAAGGAGCAAAGAAGCAGGAGTGGGCCCGTATACGAATCTATCATGGTGAAAAACTGATCTATGACAGTGGAGAAGACAGTGCTGCCGACAGCCTGGATACATCCGTAGATCTGGCACTGGAACCGAGGACACGTTACCGCTGGACGGTAGAGGTACTTGCAGATAACGGCGAGTGTGCATGCGGCGAAAGTTTCTTCGAGACCGGCAAGATGCAGGAGAACTGGAACGGACGATGGATCAGCCCCAAAGCGTCCAAAGAGACACCGGGAATTCTTCGTAAAGTATTTTCTGCAGAAGCTGCTGAGCAGGCAAGACTGTATATCTGCGGACTTGGCGTATATGAGGTATATCTGAACGGGGAAAAAGTCGGTCAGGAGTATCTGGCACCGGGTTACCACTCCTATGACTTCCATGCACAGGTCAGCACCTATGCCGTAGATGGACTTCTGAAGGATGGAGAGAACGAGCTGCAGATCTGGCTGGGGGACGGCTGGTTCCGCGGACGATTGGGATTTGACGGCGGCTATACCGATCTGTATGGAGACAGAACCTATGCGATCGCAGAGCTGTATGCAGGAAATACCTGCATTCTTGCAACCGATGAGACCTGGCAGTGCGGAAAGTCTCCGGTCATATTCAGCAATATCTACGACGGTGAAGTTTTTGATGCACGCATGCTTAAGGGAATCGCAATGAGTGATGCGGCAGAGAATTCGTCCGATGCAGATGCATCAGAAAAACAGAACGATGTATGGGAATCAGCGGAAGCTGCCATTCCGGATCGATTGGGCGAATGCAGAGAGAATCTGAATAATCTGACAGCAGAGGCACGCAGCTATGCGGCTCTCTGTGATCGCATGAATCTGCCGATCGTCAAAAAAGAAAGCTTTCCGATCCAGGAGGTATTGCATACACCGAAGAAGGAAACGGTTCTGGATTTCGGACAGGAACTGACCGGCTGGGTAGAATTCGAATGCAGCCTGCCGGCAGGCATGCAGATCCGCCTGACCGGTTCCGAAATCATGCAGAATGACTGCTTCTATAATGAGAACTATCGTACGGCAAAAACGGAATTCACCTATATTTCGGATGGGGAAAAACGTCATGTACGTCCGCATTTTACCTTCTACTGCTTCCGCTATATCAAAGCAGAGCTGCTGGATGCAGAAGGAAATGAGGTTCCGTTTACCGATATAGATGCATTCGGATTCATTGCATGGCATCTGCGCAGTGATTTTGATGCAATCGGCTCCATCGAGACCGGCAATGCAAAGGTTGATCGTTTGTTTGCCAATGCCATGTGGGGACAGAAGGACAATTTCCTGGATGTGCCGACTGACTGTCCGCAGCGTGATGAGCGTCTTGGCTGGACCGGAGATGCGCAGGTATTCTCGGAGACTGCCTGTTATAACATGTTCATGCCGGCGTTTTATCGGAAATATCTGTGGGATATGCGTGCAGAGCAGAGCATTCTCGGCGGTTCGGTTCCCAATGTTGTTCCGCGTCTGAAACAGGGAATGGTTGCGGAGCACGGCAGCTGCCCGTGGGGAGATGCCGGCGTTGTGATTCCGTGGAATGTATATCTGCATTACGGTAGCCGTACGCTTCTGGCGGAATGCTATGAAGGAATGAAGGGCTGGGTGGATAACCAGCGCAGAAGAGATGAGAGTGTGGAAGGACCGCATCTGATCAAGGACGGCTTCCATTTTGCCGACTGGCTTGCCCTGGACAATCCGATGCCGGGACCGTTCGGAGCAACCGATCCGCTGTATATTGCCAGTGCCTATTATTATCGCTGCACCAGTGCAGTTGCTGATGCTGCTGCGATTCTGGGATATGAGGCGGATGCAGCGGAATACAGAAAACTTGCCGGGGAGATCAAACTGGCGATTCAGGACACCTATTTCGATGAGAATGGTCTCTGTAAATGCGAGACTCAGACCGGCAGCTCCATCGCGATCATGTACGGTCTGAACAAAGATGAGGCGGCCAGAAAAGCAGAAGGAGAGAAACTTTCGGAGCGTGTAACCGCAAACAACAACCACTTGAATACCGGTTTTGTCGGAACGACCATTCTTTGCCCTGCACTTACCGAAACCGGAAGCGGCAGTCAGGCAGTGGACTTGCTCCTTAATGAGGACTATCCGGGATGGCTGTACAGTGTTAACCTGGGTGCAACGACCATCTGGGAGCGCTGGAATTCCGTGGAATCGGATGGAACCATCAATGCGGAGGGAATGAACAGTCTGAATCATTACAGCTACGGCAGTATCGAAGCCTGGATGTATGGATATACCGCCGGTATTCGTCCACTGGAACCGGGATTCCGGAAAGCGAGAATCGAACCGCATGCCGATGAGCGGCTTGGCCATGTGAACTGCAGTCTGCAGACCGCAGCCGGCCTGTACCGCAGCAGCTGGAAGTATGAAGACGGCAGATGTAGCTATGAGATCGAAGTACCGTTCAATGCAGAGGCAGAGCTTGTACTCGACGGAAAATCGATGACGCTTACTGCCGGAGTCTACAGATTCTGATATATGCTCAGTGAAGGTGCCGGATAAACGGTGTAACGTATCACGGAACCCAATTTATAAAGGAAAAATTCTTCCAGCAGAATTTTTCCTACAATCCTGCTTTATACAGCCGGAGAACCATCTTGCAGTGGTTCTCCGGCTGTTTTTCGTGATGCGGCCCGGCGGCACACGTTTCTTCTGTCTGAGGGATATCACTGTGATACCATTGTCTCTTTGGGCAGCGAGGAAAACTGTTACAAAAAAGGGCTCTAAAATAAATGTTGGGGCGCGATTCATCAATCATTATCAAGAT
>JAUNAK010000036.1 GCA_030527665.1 Eubacteriales bacterium | reverse complement strand
AATTAATTTTACCGAGTATGAATTATTACGTCAAGTATATGGGTTTAAAAAAGGTACTGCATTTCTGCAGTACCTTCATTAGCTTTTATTCAGAGAGAAAACCTCTGTAATTACGTACCAGCATCATGGATTCAATCTGTTTCATTGTTTCCAGAATTACGGAAACGATAATGATAAGAGATGTTCCACCAAAGGATACGTTGGCTTTGAAAAGGCCGTTGAAAATATACGGAATTACGCATACAATAATCAGGCCTACAGCACCGATAAAGATGACATACTTCAGCACACCAGTCAGATAGTTTTCTGTCGGCTTACCCGGACGAATTCCCGGAATAAAACCGCCCTGCTTTTTCATATTATCAGCGACCTCCATCGGATTGAAGGTGATCTCTGTATAGAAATAAGCAAAGAATACTACAAGAACAATGTAAAGAATCAAACCAACTGTCGGTAACCAGTTTGCTCTATCAAACCAGTTGCTCGGACTCAACATGCTGATCAATTTGCCTGCCCAGCCGCCTGGAGTTTTTCCGATAAATGCAATGATAATGCCCGGGAAGGACATGATCGATGTTGCAAAAATGATCGGGATAACACCGCTGGTGTTAACTTTAAGCGGAATATGAGAGGACTGTCCTCCTACAAGACGACGTCCCACCATTTTCTGAGAATACTGAACCGGAATTCTTCTCTCTGCCCCATTCAGAATCAGAGTGAGAACTACAACGGCCAGAATTACGGCAATGATAATTACCCAGGCAACAGTTGCTTTTGCAATTGTTTTACCCTTTGCAAAGTTTTCGTACAGGGTAATCATATCCTGCGGAATACGGGAAAGAATGTTGATAAGAAGAATGATGGAAATTCCGTTTCCTACACCTTTCTCATTGATCTGATCACCGCACCACATCAGGAAACAGGAACCTGCTGTAAGGCTGGAAACAACAACGATTACATTCAGTACATTCAGCTGAATAAGGAGCTGATTTCTGAATCCGATGCACATAGCAGCAGATTCAAATAAAGACAGTCCGACATTCAGCCATCTTGTAATAGCTGTCAGTTTCTTTCGTCCTTCTTCACCGTCACGGCTCATCTCTTCCAGCTTCGGAAACGCGATGGTCAGAAGCTGAACGATGATGGATCCGGTGATATACGGTGTGATACTCAGAGCGAGAATTGAAAAGTTTTCAAAACCGCCTCCGGTGAATGCATTCAAAAAACTGAATGCATCCACGGAAGAGTTACCGAAATAATTTGCAAAGAATTCTGTATTGACGCCTGGAACAGGAATCTGAGAAGCCAATCTGATAACAACGAGCATAAAGAGTACGAATGCAAGTCTTACTCTTATTTCCTTGACACGGAAAGCATCGTGTATTGTTTTAAACATCAGATCACCTCGATTGTTCCACCAGCCGCTACGATTTTCTCTTTAGCACTTGCACTAGCTGCAGTTACTTTAACGTTGAGTTTCTTGGTCAGCTCACCGTTGCCAAGGATCTTAACGCCGTCTCTCGGATTGGAAACCAGTCCGCTCTCTACAAGTGTTGCGATGGTAACTTCAGCACCATCCTCAAAGCGCTCCAGAGCGCTTACGTTCAGAACAACGATCTCCTTGGAGTTTCTGCAAGTGAATCCTCTCTTCGGAAGACGTCTGTATAACGGCATCTGGCCGCCTTCGAATCCCGGTCTCGGAGCTCCGGAACGAGCTTTCTGTCCCTTATGTCCCTTACCAGCTGTTTTGCCGTTACCGGAACCATGTCCACGACCTCTACGGAAGTTGTCGCTGTGTTTGCTTCCTTCAGCAGGGCTTAAATTTGATAAGTCCATTGTGGTACCTCCTTCTAAAAATTACTCTTCTACCTTCAGCAGATATCCAACCTGACGAATGATTCCACGAGTTCCCTCGTTGTCCGGCAGTTCTACTGTATGGTTTAATTTTCTAAGTCCGATTCCCTCAACGATCTTTTTGTGTTTCGGAACACAACCGATAGTAGAACGAACTAATGTAACTTTTAATTTCTTATCCGCCATTTTTCAGTCCTCCTTATGCCTGGATCTCAGCAACAGATTTTCCACGGAGTCTTGCAACTTCTTCCGGGGTCTTCAGCTGTTTCAGGCCTTCCAGTGTAGCAAGAACTACGTTCTGCTTGTTGTTGGAGCCAAGACATTTTGTACGGATATTCTGGATACCAGCAAGCTCTACAACTGCACGAGCTGTACCGCCTGCGATGATACCGGTACCTTTCGGAGCTCTCTTCAGAAGAACTTCCGCACTGCCGTATTTACCGATGAAGTCATGTGTAATACTGTTGTTCTCGTCACGAGCTACGGAGATGATATGTTTCATAGCATCCTCTTTGCCCTTACGGATTGCTTCCGGAATCTCAACTGCTTTTCCCAGACCGGCACCAACGTGTCCGTTGTGATCACCTACAATTACAAGTGCGGTAAAGCGGGAGGTACGTCCACCTTTAACAGTCTTGGAGACTCTCTTAATAGCTACAACGTTATCTTCCAGCTCAAGCTGGGAAGCGTCAATAATTACGTGTCTCATGTGTGTTCTCCTTCCTCTTAGAATTTCAGTCCAGCTTCACGTGCTGCGTCAGCCAGAGCCTGAACTTTTCCGTGGTAGATGTAGCCGCCGCGGTCAAATACAACTTCCTCGATGCCAGCTTCTACTGCTTTCTTACCGATAACGGTACCAACATATTTAGCTGCCTCGATATCATTGGTCTTCTGAAGCTCTGCCTTTACATCTGCCTGAGTTGTAGAAGCAGCTACCAGAGTTTTGCCAATGGAGTCGTCAATGATCTGTGCGTAGATATGCTCATTACTGCGGAATACGGAAAGACGCGGTCTTGCGGAGGTTCCTGCAATATGATTGCGCATTCTTCTATGTTTTTTCTGGCGAACTTGTGCCCTTGATACTTTTTTAATCATAATCACACTCTCCTTATATTATTTCTTACCGGTCTTACCTTCTTTACGTCTGATCACTTCGTCAATGTACTTAATTCCTTTACCCTTGTACGGTTCCGGAGCACGTTTGCCTCTGATCTCAGCTGCGTACTGACCAACTTTTTCTTTGGAAATTCCTTTGACAGTGATCTTGTTGCCTTCAACAACAGTCTGGATGCCTTCCGGATCTTCCATCTCAACCGGATGAGAGTAGCCAAGGTTCAGAACCAGTTTCTTGCCCTGCTTAGCTGCACGGTAACCTACACCGTTAACTTCAAGGACTTTCTCGAAACCTGCACTTACACCAACTACCATGTTGTTCAGCAGTGTACGGGTAAGACCGTGGAGAGCTTTCATTCTCTTCTCATCGTTCGGTCTCTTAACTTCGATTACATTTTCATTCTGCTCAATTGTGAGCTCCGGAGCAAGTGCTCTTTCAATTTCACCTTTCGGTCCCTTGCAAGTAACTACATTGCCCTCTTTGATCGTAACAGTTACGCCTGCCGGAACTGTTACAGGAAGTCTACCAATACGTGACATTCCAATTTCCTCCATAACTTAAATTTTCGGGAAGCCCTTGTGCGGGCCCCCTGTTTTCAGTTTCTATGATGTTAAATTAAATTACCAAACGAAAGCAAGAACTTCGCCGCCAACGCCGAGCTCTCTGGCTTTCTTGTCGGTAATAACGCCCTGGTTTGTGGAAAGGATAGCGATACCCAGTCCGCCAAGAACCTTCGGCAGTTCCTCTGTATTAACATATACGCGAAGACCCGGTTTGGAAATTCTCTTGATTCCGTTGATGATCTTCTCATTCTTGTCAGCACCGTATTTCAGAACAATGTGCATTGTCTGGAAAGCACCGTCTTCAACAAGATCGTATTTCTGAATATATCCTTCGTCAACCAGGATGTTAGCAATAGCAATTTTCATCTTAGATGCCGGAACATCTACAGTGTCATGCTTTGCTGCAACTGCGTTACGAATTCTAGTAAGCATATCTGCAATCGGATCGCTCATGGACATGATAAGTTCCTCCCTTCTATTACCAGCTTGCTTTTCTTACGCCCGGGATTTCACCCTTGTAAGCCAACTCTCTGAAACAAATACGGCAGATACCGTATTTTTTTAATACGGAATGCGGACGTCCGCAGATTCTGCAGCGAGTATAAGCTCTGGTGGAGAATTTCGGTTTGCGCTGCTGTTTGATTTTCATTGACGTTTTAGCCATGAATACTTTTCCTCCTCAATTACTTTGCGAACGGCATATTGAACTGTTTCAGTAACTCACGTGCCTCTTCATCGGTATTAGCTGTTGTAACGAAGATAACATCCATACCTCTTACCTTGTCTACCTTGTCATACTCGATCTCAGGGAAGATCAGCTGCTCTTTGATACCAAGAGCATAGTTTCCTCTGCCATCGAAAGCATTCGGGTTAACACCACGGAAGTCACGTACACGAGGAAGAGCCAGGTTGATCAGACGATCAGCGAACTCATACATACGCTCTCCACGAAGAGTAACTTTGCATCCGATCGGCATTCCCTCACGGAGCTTGAAGTTAGCAACAGATTTTTTAGCCTTTGTAACAATCGCTTTCTGACCTGTGATCTTCTCAAGGTCAGCTACTGCGGAGTCAAGCAGCTTTGCATTCTCTTTAGCTTCGCCAACGCCCATGTTGATAACGATTTTGGAAAGCTTCGGAACCTGCATTACGTTCTCATAACCGAATTTCTTGGTCATAGCATCAACGATTGTATTATCGTATAACTCTTTATATCTACTCACGTTTTATGCCTCCTCAATCAATCGATCTGTTTTCCGGATTTCTTAGAAACACGGACTTTTTTGTCACCATCGAAGGTGTATCCAAGACGAGTTGCTACACCGTTCTCCAGATACATAACGTTGGATACGTCGATCGGTGCTTCTTTGTTGATAATTCCACCCTGCTGATTTGCTGCGCTCGGCTTAACACTCTTTGTGATCATGTTAACGCCCTCAACAAGAACGCGTCTGTTCTTAACATCAACAGAGATAACTTTTCCTTCTTTACCTTTGTCTTTGCCGGCGATTACGCGTACGGTATCGCCCTTTTTGATCTTAACTGACATGGATGTCCTCCTTACAATACTTCCGGAGCAAGAGAAACGATCTTCATAAACTGTTTCTCACGAAGCTCTCTGGCTACCGGTCCGAAAATACGTGTTCCTACCGGTGTCTTGTCGTCTTTGATGATAACTGCAGCGTTCTCATCAAACTTGATGTAGGAACCGTCTTTACGACGAACACCTTTTACAGTTCTAACAACAACGGCTTTAACAACATCGCCCTTCTTAACAACGCCGCCTGGTGTTGCATCTTTAACAGAAGCAACGATCACATCACCGATGTTTGCATATCTTCTTGTAGAACCGCCCATAACACGGATGCAAAGGATCTCTTTGGCACCGGTGTTATCAGCAACTTTTAATCTAGTTTCCTGCTGAACCATTTTGGTAAACCTCCTTTAGAAATCCTTATTATTTAGCTCTCTCGATGATCTGAACCAGTCTCCATCTCTTGTCCTTGGACAGCGGTCTGGTCTCCATCACGCGAACGGTATCACCGATCTTGCACTCGTTGTTCTCGTCATGAGCTTTCAGTTTGTATGTGCTCTTTACGATTTTGTGGTAAAGAGGATGCTGAACATTGTCCTCAATTGCAACGACGATGGTTTTGTCCATCTTATCGCTGACAACTTTTCCGACACGTGTTTTTCTTAAATTTCTTTCTTCCACGATCTGTCTCCTTTCAATCGATACGATAATCTGCCTGTCCGAAATCAGTCAGCAGATTTGGAATTCTGTGCGATGACAGTTGAAATTCTTGCAATGTTCTTACGAACCTCTGTGATTCTTGCAGTGTTATCCAGCTGATTTGTCGCATTCTGGAATCTCAGGTTGAAAAGCTCTTTTTTAGCTGCAACGAGTTCGTCGTTCAGTTCTGCAGCAGATTTTGCTCTTAAGTCTTCTACATATTTCTTACTTTTCACTTGTCTTCACCGCCTTTATACAGTCTCGCGGGCAACGATCTTGCAGGTGCACGGTAATTTGTGCATTGCCAGACGAAGAGCCTCGCGTGCAATTTCTTCAGAAACTCCGGCGATCTCGAAGAGAACACGACCCGGTTTTACAACAGCTACCCAGTACTCTACAGAACCTTTTCCGGAACCCATTCGTGTTTCAGCAGGTTTAGCAGTAACCGGCTTGTCCGGGAAAATTTTGATCCAAACCTGACCACCACGTTTGATGTAACGGGTCATAGCGATTCGAGCTGCCTCGATCTGATTGGATCTGATCCAGCACGGCTCCATAGCAACAAGGCCGAACTCACCATTGGTGATCGTATTGCCTCTAAGTGCTTTTCCTCTCATGCTGCCACGGAACTGTTTTCTATGTTTTACTCTCTTAGGCATTAACATAATTATTTATCGCTCCCTTCCTTATTTCCTTTGGTAGGAAGAACTTCCCCATTGTAGATCCAAGCTTTAACACCGACTTTACCGTACTGCGTATCAGCCTCAGCAAAACCATAGTCGATGTCTGCACGCAGTGTCTGAAGCGGGATTGTACCCTCGCTGTAGAACTCTGTACGAGCCATATCAGCACCGCCAAGACGTCCGGAACATGCGCACTTGATTCCCTTAGCGCCGCTTCTCATGGTTCTCTGCATAACAGATTTCATAGCACGACGATAAGTAACACGGTTCTCAAGCTGCAGTGCAATGTTCTCAGCTACAAGCTGTGCATCGCGGTCCGGTCTCTTGATCTCTTTGATATCTACAACCAGTTTCTTGTCTGTGAACTTCTTCAGCTCTTTTTTAACTTTCTCGATCTCAGCGCCGCCTTTACCGATAACTACGCCCGGTTTTGATGTGTAAAGAGTGATCTTAACACGATCGGAAGCTCTCTCGATCTCGATGTTGGATACACCGGAGGTGTACAGTCTCTTCTTTAAGAATTTACGAATGTTGTAATCCTCAGCGAGGTTGTCAGCGAAGTCAGCCTCAGCATACCATTTGGATTCCCAATCTTTGATAACACCGACTCTAAGGCCGTGCGGATTAACTTTCTGTCCCATTTTAAACCTCCTTAGCGCTCATCCAGTACAACAGAGATATGACTTGTGCGTTTCTCGATTCTGTACGCACGACCCTGTGCTCTCGGATGGATTCTCTTCATAGTCGGTGCTTTGTTTGCGAAGCACTCAGCAACATACAGGTTGTTTCTGGACAGACCGTTGTTGTTCTCAGCATTTGCAACTGCAGACTCAAGAAGTTTCTTGATTACAGAGGAAGCATATCTCGGGCTGTATGTAAGAATACCAAGTGCAGTCTCTACATCTTTACCGCGGATTGCATCCAGTACGAAACAGGCCTTCTGAACAGACATTCTTGCGTAAGAAAGTTTTGCAGACGGTCTGGTATCTTTGATTTCATTTCTTTCACGTTTAATCTGGCTTCTATGTCCTTTTGCCATGATTGATTACCTCCTTCTACAAGTGATTATCTTACACCGCTTCTCTTCTCGGTCTTCTCATGTCCTTTGTAAGTTCTTGTTGCAACGAACTCACCAAGTTTGTGACCAACCATATCCTCGGTAACATATACCGGAACATGTTTTCTTCCGTCATGAACTGCAATTGTCAGTCCAACGAAATTCGGGAAAATTGTAGAACGACGAGACCATGTCTTGATGACAGTTTTGTCACCGGACTGAACGGCTGCATCGACTTTTTTCAGTAAGCTTTCATCAGCAAACGGGCCTTTTTTCAGTGAACGAGCCATCGTTTATCCTCCTTTAAATTACGCTTTACCGTTTCTTCTGCGAACGATCATTTTGTTAGATGCTTTGTTTTTCTTTCTGGTCTTCAGACCCATAGCAGGTTTGCCCCACGGTGTGCACGGACCCGGACGTCCTACCGGAGCTCTACCCTCACCACCACCATGCGGATGGTCATTCGGGTTCATAACGGAACCGCGAACGGTCGGGCGGATACCCATGTGACGAACACGACCAGCTTTACCAAGGTTGATCAGGTTGTGATCTCCGTTGCCGATTACGCCGATAGAAGCGCGGCACTCAAGGGAAACCATACGCATCTCACCGGAAGGAAGACGAAGTGTTGCATATTTTCCTTCCTTAGCCATTAACTGTGCAGAAACACCAGCAGAACGAACCATCTGGCCGCCTTTGCCGATGTGCAGCTCAACGTTGTGTACCATAGTACCAACCGGGATGTCTTTCAGCGGCATGCAGTTACCCGGACGAACCTCAGCGTTGCTTCCGTTCATAACTTTCATTCCAACCTTCAGACCTTCCGGAGCGAGGATATAGGATTTCTGACCATCTGCATAGCAGATCAGAGCGATGTTAGCGGTACGGTTCGGGTCATACTCGATAGCCAGAACTGTTGCCGGGATATCATCTTTATATCTCTTGAAATCTACCAGTCTGTATTTTCTTCTGTTTCCACCACCATGATGTCTTACAGTGATTTTACCCTGATTGTTACGACCAGAAGTTTTCTTAAGGGAAACGGTAAGAGATTTCTCTGGTTTGGATTTTGTGATCTCAGAGAAATCAGAACCTGTCATATTTCTTCTGGAAGGTGTATATGGGTTGTATTTTTTAATTCCCATTACGTTATCTCCTTTCGATGTTTGGTATCATACGTCTCCGTATATATTCATTTCTTAATTACAGGCCTTCGAAGATCTCGATGTCTTTGCTCTCTGCTGTCAGAGTAACGATCGCTTTCTTTGTCTTCGCGGTTTTGCCGGATGTCATTCCACGACGTTTTGTCTTACCATCGTAGTTAACGGTGTTAACGTTTGCAACTTTAACTCCATCGAACATTTTCTCAACGGCTTCTTTAACCTGTGTCTTATTAGCTTCCGGATGTACGAGGAATGTGTATTTCTTCTCGCTCATCTGGTTCATGCTCTTCTCAGTGATTACCGGACGAATAATAACGTCATAATACATAACTGCTGCCATTACGCGTATACCTCCTCAATCTTGGCAACACAGCTCTTTGTAACAACAACTGTGTTGTGTTTCAGAATGTCATATACATTGATGGTCTCCGGAGAAGCGGTAGCTACGCCTGCGATGTTTCTTGCAGACAGTACTGCGTTCTCGCTGTCAGTTCCAACGATAACCAGTGCGTTTTCAACATTCAGTGCGTTCAGAACTTTAACCATCTCTTTTGTCTTCGGAGCCTCGAATTTCAGCTCATCAAGAACGATGAATTTGTTCTCCTGAACTTTGCTTGTAAGAACAGATTTCAGCGCAGCACGTTTCTCTTTCTTATTCATCTTGAAGGAGTAGTCACGCGGTACCGGAGCGAATACCATTCCGCCGCCTGTCCACTGTGCAGCTCTGATAGATCCCTGTCTTGCATGTCCTGTTCCCTTCTGTCTCCACGGTTTTCTTCCGCCGCCGCTTACCTCAGAACGGGTTTTAGCTTTCTGTGTTCCCTGACGGTTGTTTGCAAGCTGCAGAACAACTGCCTGGTGTACCAGATTTTCTTTAATTTCAGCGCCGAATACGGCATCGGAAAGCTCGATTGTCTCAACGACATTACCTTCCATATTATAAACAGATACGTTTGCCATCTGTAGTTCCTCCTTTCTCGTTAAAGATTACTTAAGCTTTAACAGACTCTTTGATAGTGATCAGAGCTTTCTTCGGTCCCGGAACAGATCCTTTAACAAGAATCAGATTATTCTCGGCATCAACTCTTACAACTTCCAGATTCTGTACAGTAACCTTTACATGCCCCATGTGACCCGGCATATGTTTTCCTTTGAATACTCTGGACGGATCGGAACAGGAACCGTTGGAACCTGCATGACGATGATATTTGGAACCATGAGCCATCGGTCCTCTGGACTGGCCATGTCTCTTGATGGCGCCCTGGAAACCTTTACCTTTGCTGATTGCAGTTGCATCGATGTGATCGCCTGCAGCAAAGATGTCAGCTTTGATCTCCTGTTTTACTTCATAGTCAGCAGCATTTTCAAATTTGAACTCCTGCAGGTATCTCTTATAAGAAACCTCTGCTTTGTCAAACTGACCTTTTCTCGGTTTGTTAACCAGTTTCTCGCGGATATCGCCGAAACCTACCTGTACGGCACTGTAGCCGTCATTCTCCTCAGTTTTAACCTGTGTAACTACACACGGTCCAGCCTGAAGTACTGTTACCGGAATGGCAGATCCGATCTCGTCGAAGATCTGAGTCATTCCAACTTTGGTCGCCATAATAGCTTTCTTCATGTTCTTACCTCTTTTCTACAGCGGAGCTCCCGGATGGGAGTTCATACTAGCCTACAGCGGAGCATCCTGTCATATAGGAAGCTCATTCTAGAGTTACGGGGTTGTTACTTTGTCTTCATCTTGATGTCGATGTAGACACCTGCCGGCATTTCCAGGCGGGACAGCGCATCAACTGTCTTCTGGGTCGGTGTGATGATATCAATCAGTCTCTTGTGGGTTCTCTGCTCGAACTGCTCACGGGAGTCTTTGTACTTATGTACTGCACGAAGGATCGTTACTACTTCCTTCTTTGTCGGAAGCGGAACCGGTCCACTTACAACTGCTCCTGTTTTCTTCACCGTCTCGATGATTTTTGCAGCAGATGCATCAACTAACTGATGATCATACGCTTTCAGGGTGATTCTCATTACTTGACTTGCCATAAAAAAAGTCGCCTCCTATTCGTACTTGATAGCACGGCGGTGGTGACTGTACACATACCCGTGTGTGTCATAATTGATCACACACTGTTTCTGCCTCTTTCAGCAGACTTCAATTGTACAGTGACGTTTCGCCAGTATCCATTACTTGACATTCGCTCCGCGGAGTTACCAGACTATCTCTGCAATCTCTCACTTCATAGCTCTCATGTCACAACACTCTATATTATATACGCCTCAAGAAAAAATGCAACAATTTTTTCAAAATTTTTTTGTTGATTTTTTTATCAGTATAAAACACGCTTTGCAAGTTTCTCATGGATGCCGCGCCAGTAACAAAATGGAATCCGGAAGCATATCTGCATTGCATGTTGTTCACACAAAAAGGAAGGGAATCTCTCCCCTTCCTTCAACCATTTCTTTTTTTACAGACATTCTGTGTAATCAACCAGTGTTACGCCAGCTGTCTCATCCTCCGTTACTGTCGGATCCAGACCTTCCGCATATGCTTTCTGGAGCAGTTCATCTGCGGTATAGACCGGCATTGCCAGTTCGATCTCACCGTTCTCATTCGGAACGACTTCTTCCTCGACCGGCGCTTCCTGAACCGGCATCGGATTCTCTTCTCTGCGATTCAGCGGTTGACTTTCCAATGCAGCCTCAAGAGCAGCCTGCACATTCGGAAGCACATCCATTCCCATATCATCAACCGCAGCCGGTTCTTCCGGAACTTCCTCTTCCTCAGTCTTATCTTCACCGGCAAGCTCCTGGAACAGTTCCGTAAGGCCGTCTTCACGGTCGCCCCACGCTTCGTCTTCCGTCTTCCCGGCAGACTCTTCTGTCTCATTCTTCATCTCCGGCTTCGGAAGTTCTTCGCTTACTCTTCTGTGGTTATCTCTCTTTGTTTTCTGCTCGGCAAGTTTTTTATAGAAATCATCATCCTCATCTTCACCGCCATAGCCCGGAAGGTCATCCTCTTCTTCCTCTTCTTCATCATCCCCCTGGATGATCTCGGAAACGATAAAAAGAATGATTACCATTGCAAGAAGAGCTGCCAGCATGATCAGTCCCCTTGTCGTCTTAACCATTAAAAGAAGATATCCGATCAGCGGAACCGTTCTGATTATTTTCTGTGCAGCAATCGGAACCTTATACGTCGTATGCTCTCCCGGAAGATCACCGGTAACATCCATATTTCCGGCTTCTGCATCCACTGCCTCGATCGTATATACATTCAGTTTATCGCCGGACTGTACAACGATCTGGTCGTTCTGAACCAGATTCACGCCTGCGATCTGACGAGAATAGATCGTTGTACCTTCCGGAACATTTCCGACCTGATTCCGATCCGAAACAGTTACCGCGATTCCGAATGCTTTCGGCAGCATAAGCGCCAGTCCGATCACAATAAACGCAGCAAGAATAATACCGTCAATAATTTTCAACACTCTTGACATTTTAATATCCCCTTATTTTAGATGAACATCCACAGACACTACAAATGAACCCCTGCCGCATTTGTCTGCAGACGCACTTTTCCCTTCTATCATTATCAAAATGGATTATACCCCATGTATAGGTCGAATGCAAGAATTCTCTGGTTCTTCTCTTTTTTTGATTCTGCTTATCTGCTACAATCATAGCACAAACCGAACTCTCTATCGGAGGTTAATCCACTTATGAACACAAACATCAAAACGATCGAAGATCTTTCTCTGAACGCCTGGCCCTCACACCAGATACAGATATACGATGGATGGCTGCTTCGTTTTTCCTACTTTTACACACACAGAACCAACAGCGTTGAACAGATCGGTCCTTCTATGATTCCTTTAGATGAAAAAATCGCTTTTGTCGAAGACACCTACCGTCGTTGGGGAAGTCCGGCAATTTTCAAGATCACCCCGCTTCTCGCTCCGGGGTTTGATTCCTACCTGGAAGACAGGGGGTATATTACCGAACATATCACTGACAATATGGTTCTGACACTTCCATCGTCTGATCAGCTGCCCTCTATGCCGGTTCGATCCGATCTGACCTTTCATATAACCAACCTAATCTCCCAGAACTGGATCGACGGATTGTTTTCACTGAAACAAACTACGAATATAATGCATAGGCAGGTCGTTCCTTCCATGTACAAAGCCATTCCGAAGCAGACCATTGCATTGTCTGTTCTGGATAACGGAAAGATCATCGGTACCGGTCTGGGCATTCTGGATCGGGATTACATCGGCATCTACGCCATTCATGTACACCAGAATTACCGTCGTCGAGGTCTCGCCCGTGATATCGTTTCTTCTATATTATATAAAGGAAGAGAATACGGAGCATCCGAAGCCTATCTCCAGGTCGTACGCGGAAACACCGCCGCTGTTCGCCTCTACGAAAGTCTCGGCTTTCGCTATCTCTATACCGATTCCTTCCGTATAAAATACCTGCTCTGACCTGCATCCTTACACACAATGGCTGTACAAATATCATAACCAGTTACTCTGCGATTCTCCGGAGGCCGTATCTCAGTCATGGTATCGGCTGAGATACAGCGAGAGTGTGCCTGGTCTGGTATTGCACAGCCATTGTGCACCTATACCGTGCATAAGCAGGAACCTTACTCTTCCTCTTCCATATCCCCCAGAAAATCATTGATCTGCGCAACCATCAGATCCACCTGTTCTCCGCTGATTCCATGTACCATGCATGCCTCTTCCAGCGTTTCGTTCTCTGCCGCCCCGCAAAACAGACAATGCATGCCCTGACCTGTCAGGATATTTGCAATCATCGGATCAACGGCAAGTATATCTGTAATTATCATATCTTTCGTTATTTTCATCATTTTCCCTCTTAACTGTTCATGCCGGACTTGTTCCCACTGTCCGAAAGGATGCAGTCATCCGCATCCGCTGTATTGGATAAAAAAAGACTGCCTCGCTCTCGGCTCGGCAGTCTTTTATGTTTTCTACTCTTATCTGAATTATTCAGCAGAGATAGCACCTGTCGGACATGCATCCTCGCAAGCACCGCAATCAACGCAAGCATCTGCGTCAACTACATATTTGCCGTCTCCCTCAGAGATAGCAGATACCGGGCACTCAGCCTCACATGTTCCACAAGATACACAATCATCACTAATTAAACGCGGCATATCAATATCCTCCTTGATAAATGTCATTTAAGCGAATCCATCACTCGCTTTTTCTATATTTTATACTAAGACTTTAGGTTAGACAAGTGCAACATGCTGTACAAATTGCCGTACAAAAGAATATCATCTGTCCACCGAATACAGTCTGAAAACATGGCCGTTTATGCAAGCCTTTTGATTCTTCCCCTGCCTTCGTCAGCCTTCTTCGGAATGATTATAATTCCGTTCGGCATTAACGAATTTCGTAAACTGCGGCAGCCAGGCAAGCTCTATAGTACCAATCGGACCGTTTCTTTGCTTCGCAATAATCAGCTCGCAGATTCCTTTCTTTTCAGAATCCGGATGATAATAGTCATCACGGTACAGGAACATAACAACGTCGGCATCCTGCTCGATCGCTCCCGACTCTCGAAGGTCGGAAAGAATCGGTCGGTGATCCGGACGGCTCTCAACCGCCCGGCTCAGCTGGGAAAGCGCCACGACCGGAACATTCAGCTCACGGGCCAAAGCTTTTAATCCTCGGGAAATATCCGAGATCTCCTGCTGTCTGGACTCATTGCTCTTGCCGCCGCTGCCGCTCATCAGCTGCAGATAGTCGATCATAATAATATCCAGTCCATGCTCCAGCTGATACTTTCTGCATTTGCTTCGCATTTCACGGATGGAAATACCCGGTGTATCATCAATGATCAGATTCGACTTGCCGATGATTCCCGCACTTTCGATCAGTCTTCTCCAGTCTTCATCCTTCAGGTTACCATTTCGAAGATTCTGTGCTTCGATGTGCCCTTCCATCGCCAGCAGTCGGTTTACCAGCTGCTGTTTGGACATCTCGAGACTGAAGATAGCCACATGCATGTTCTGCCGAAATGCCATGTACTCGGCTATATTCAATACAAAAGCAGTTTTACCCATGGAAGGACGGGCAGCTACCAGAAGCATATCCGAACGCTGGAATCCGGATGTCCTGTAATCCAGATCCGTAAATCCGGTTGCCAGTCCGGTTACACTTCCATGCTGTTTGGAAGCATTTTCGATAACACGAAGAGCATCCATAACAACATCTTTGATCGGTACAAAATCTGTGGCATTCTTCTGCTGAAACAGCTTAAACATTTTTTTCTCGGAATCTTCCAGCAGTTCTTCGACCGGCTGATTGTCCATGTAACAGCTGTTTTCAATTTCCTCGGAAGCACGGATCAGACGGCGCAGCACCGCCTTTTCCGATACGATCTCTGCATAATGCCGGATATTGGCAGATGTAGGAACCGCAGCCAGCAGATCACGCACATACTCCATATCCGAGATTTCCTGCGGAACATCTTTTTCCCGCAGCCGGTTCTGCAGCGTAATGATATCTACCGCTTTGCCTTCGTTATACAGTTCCAGCATGGCATCATAAACCGTACCATACTGTTTCTGATAAAAATCCTCGCCGGACAGAATCTCTCCAGCCGTTGTAATGGCATCCCGGCTCATCAGCATTGCACCGATTACCGACTGTTCAGCCTCATCACTGTGAGGAAGGATTCGTTTGATTACAGCATCATCCATATTTTACTCTTCTTCTACCTTTACGGTCAGAGCTGCGGAAACCTGCGGATGCAGTTTCACGGTTACCTTGGTTTCTCCGAGAGACTTGATCGGTCCGTCCATCTGGATCTTTTTCTTATCAATATCAAAATCCAGCTGTTTCTTTGCAGCATCGGCGATCTCTTTTGCAGATACGGAACCGAATACTCTACCGCCTTCACCGATCTTGATTGCAACAGCCACGGAACTTTTCTCGATTTCCGCCTTGAATGCCTTTGCTGCATCCAGTTTCTCCTGTGCAACCTTCTCTTCATGCTTATTTGCCAGTTTCAGTGAATTCAGGTTTGCTGGTGTTGCCTCAACCCCCTTCTTTTTCGGAAGAAGCATGTTGCGAGCATAGCCGTCACTTACATTTACAATATCACCCTTTTTTCCAAGAGATTTTACATCCTCAAGAAGAATTACTTTCATCAGATCTCTCCTCCTTCTAACATTTCATCCAATACTCGTTTCAGTTTTTCCTTTGCCTCATCAACGGTTACTCCCGGCAGCTGGGCACCCGCCATGTTTATATGACCGCCTCCGCCAAGTCTCTCCATAATGATCTGCACGTTAAGCTCATCGATTGAACGTGCACTAATATAAATGATATTATTATAATTGGTCAATACAAAAGAAGCCTTCACCTCTTTAATATTCAACAGCTGGTTCGCTGCCTGTGAGGCAACGATCGTCGGACTTTTCACGCCCTTTCCCGGACACTCGGAAATAACATAGTACCGATGATAGATCTCCGCATTCCGCAGTGTCTCGCCTTTTGCTTTATAATCATTCGGATCTTCACGGAAGCGTTTTTTCACACGCATGACATCCGCTCCGTTTCGGCGAAGGTATGCAGCCGCTTCAAAAGTACGAACACCGGTACGCTGTGCAAAATTGTCGGTATCGATCAAAATACCTGCATACAATGTATCGGCTTCTAATGCTTTCAGCCGGATACCTTCCATATACTGAAGGATCTCAGCGACCATTTCGCAGGTAGATGATGCATACGGCTCAATGTAGGACAGAACAGCCTTCCTGATATATTCCTTGCCCTGTCTGTGATGATCCAGTACAACGATCGCATCCGTCATAGAAAGCAATGCCTCACACTCGGTATAATCCGGTTTATTCACATCTACAACTACCAGAAGCGTATCCTCATCGACTGCAGCCATGGCTTCTTCCACATTCATGATCATATCCGACGCGTAATCCGCATTATTCCGATATTCATCAATAAAAGGAGCTGTAGAAGATGTAGGACTGTCTACAACAATATTCGCCTTCTTATTCAGCATACGGCAGGCACGGTATATACCAACCGCTGCTCCGAACGCATCGATATCCAGCAGATGATGTCCCATGATCATCACACGCTCTTTGCTCTCAATGTATTCCTGCAGAGCCTGAGCCTTTACGCGGGCCTTTACCCGTGTGGACTTCTCGGTTCCCTGACTCTTACCGCCATAATAGGTAATACTGTCACCATCCCGAAGAACGACCTGATCTCCGCCTCTTCCCAAAGCAAGCTCGATCGCCATCCGGGCACTGTCGGCATTTTTCATATAGGAACCATTATTCGCTCCTACACCGATACTTAACGTTACCGGCATATCGTTTCCGATGTTTACCGTCTTTACCTCTTCAAGAAGGCTGAAGCGCGACTCCTTCAATTCCTTCAGCGAAGCCGTTCGCATAACCAGCATATACTTATCGATTTCAAACTTGCGGACAATTGCATCCAGATCCGAAAAATATTTGTTGATCTTACGGTCGATCAAAGCCGTCAGAAGCGATCTTCGAACCTCCTCAACACTCTCCAGTGCCTCGTCGTAGTTATCCAGATAGATATAGGCGCAGACCATGGTCTCGTCTTCGTATTTCCGCATGTAGGACTGCAGTTCCGTCTCGTCATGAAACAGGAACGCATAAATGAAGGTTCCGATTTCCTCATCATCCCGCTCCAGTACCTGTGAATCATCTATGATCTGATCCATGACCAGACTGCTGACTTCCACACGAAAATACTTTTCACCGAATTCGATTCCGTAATCCAGCATCTGACCACTGGCCGGAAAACGGTCTGCCGTCAGTGAACGGAAGATTCCGGTAATGCTTTTCTTATAGGAGCTGCTGTCTTTTCCGGTCAATTCCGCAAACGCATCATTGAACCACAGCAGACGTCCCCGATTATCGGTAATGGCATATGGATCACTGAACTCTTTCAGCATCTGCTTCTGGATCTGCCCATACTGAGCCGCAAATGTAACCATCTCATTCATGATCACTGCATTTCTTCGCACATTCACGATGGCAAGCAGCAGCAGATACAGGAGGATGCCCAGCAGCATCAGAAAACCGGCAGTTTTATGAATAGAGTACACGCCGACGTTCACGACAAATAAAAGCAGCACAAGCGCCATCGGCGCATATATGTACCGTTTCAGCTGTCCCGTCATTCGAACCTTTCCCATAATCCTCCTCCCAAAACAGTGCACCTCAGCCGTACTCTTCCATCTTCTGCAGGTGAAAGCAGAAACCATGGTTCTCCCGGCCGGAAGTCATGTTTTGACTGGCAAAAATGTCCCGTAAGCCTTTTGGGTTACGGGACACCGTTATTCAAAAAACTCTATCTATTATTGGAACGGAAGCTCCTCATCAATTCCATCCGGAATGTTCATGAATCCGTCAGCAGCGCCGGACGGAGTACTTGCCTGCATGGACGGCTGATAGCCTGAAGATGCACCCATGGAAGTCTGTGCAGCAGCTTTGCTTTCTGCAAACTCCTGATTCTCAACAACAACATCTGTTGTATACACTCTGGTTCCATCCTGTTTGGTATAGCTTCCTGTCTGGATTCGTCCCTCAACAACGATCTTGGTTCCCTGATGCAGATACTTCTCTGCAAATTCAGCGGAACGTCCAAATGCTACACAGCCGATGAAATCCGCACTCTGCTCACCGTCACGACGGCTGAATCTTCTGTCTACCGCCAGTGTGTATCTGGCAACTGCCTGTGCATTTTCCCCCTGTGAGTAACGAATATCGGGATCTCTGGTCAGTCTTCCCATCAAAATAACTTTATTCATTTTTCTACCTCATTTTCTTTGTTTCTGTAAAAATAAATATCTGTTGAATTTTATCATATTCCCCTGCAGAATTCAACTCTGCGGAGCCTCTGCCTTCCGAAGTCCCCGGGTATTCTTCTCTACCATTTTCCTGGGAACCATCATCTGATGCCCGCAGCCTTCACACTTCAAACGAAAATCCGCACCGACACGCAGGATCTTCCACTCCGCACTGCCGCAGGGATGCTGTTTTTTCAGCCGCACGATATCTCCGACTGCATACTCTAACCGTTTCTTCTCTGTTCCCGTCATGCACGAACCTTTCCCAAAACTTCTCCGATCGGCTCCTGGATCAGCAGATCCGCCTTATGATCCATGGAAGTCGCTCCCTTATTGATGAGAACGATCTTCTCTCCGCGAAAATACTGCAGCAGACCGGCTGCGGGATAAACGACCAGCGAAGTACCTCCAACGATCAGCACATCCGCATGACGGATCGCATCGACCGCTCCCTGCAGAATGTCCTGATCCAGCCCTTCCTCATAGAGGACCACATCCGGCTTTACGATTCTGCCGCAGCGTTCACACCGCGGAACCCCCGGTGTCATAGCCACCCAGCGGCCGTCATAAAACTGTCTGCATCCGGCACCTGTACAATAGTTCCGGTGCACGCTTCCATGCAGTTCATATACCACCCTGCTGCCCGCTTTCTGATGCAGTCCGTCAATGTTCTGCGTGATCACAGCCTTCAGTTTTCCCGCGCGTTCCATCTCCGCCAGCTTCCGATGTGCCGCATTCGGCTCTGCATCCAATGCCAGCACCTTATCTTTGTAAAAGCGATAAAATTCTTCTGTCTTATTCAGAAAAAACGAATGGCTCAGCATCTGTTCCGGCGGATACGCATACTTCTGGTTATACAGACCGTCCACACTGCGAAAATCCGGAATACCGCTTTCTGTTGAAACACCTGCGCCTCCAAAAAATACAATATTATCATAGCTGTCGATGATCTTCTGCAGTTCCTCTGTTTTCTCACTCATAATCTGCCTCTTTCCGACAATTCATATGTCTGTTTGTTACTATTCCGGCATTATACTCTCTGTTTATTACGGTCTTACCCGGACGAGTGCAGTTCTTCGTTATCGTTCACGCCATTTGTAACGGATACGTTTTTATTCCTCCAATGCAACGCCCTGTACAACGAAGCGTTTGCCGGTATCGGTGGTACAGGTAGAAAGCGTAGCGATTCGACTGTCTTTTAAAAATATCTCTTCCTTGATACGAACTTCCGAATTACAGAGCATCTCAATACACCATAGAACAAAATCGGTATTGGTTCCGTTAAATAAGGTATACACATTGCTGTCCAGTGCCGTTCTGCTCAGATTAAACATCCGGTAATGGTAATTGCCTTCCGGTGTCAGAATCCAGAAATACGGATCCTCTTCGCATTTTTTCTCTTCCAGAAGCTTATGCAGTTTTCCGAACATCGATCCGTCCTTCATATTATGTCCGTACAGGATCGTATTGGGATCTCCCAGATCAGCACTGTTTGCCGCTTCCACAAAAATCGTTCCGGACATATTATTCTGTCCTTCAAAAGTGGTATGCAGATACTTGTCATCATCCGGGCCCTGAACGACCGGATAACTGATATCCAATACGCCGATATACAGCCATCCGACAATATCCGGATTGATCGCCTTTAAAGCTGCCCAATCCACTGCAATCGGCGGTTTTTTGGACGAATAGGGATTCGGCGATTTCTCCGGCTCCTCTTCAACTTCAACCGGCTTATCGTCTGCCATGACGATCTCCGTTTTTTCCGGTTTCGGTGTCGGTGTCGGCGTGGGGGTCGCTTCTGCTTCCGTCTCCTCCGTATCCTCTACTGCCGTTGTATACTGACGCAGGCGGGCATATTCATCCCTTCCTCTCTTATACTCCAGTGCTGTACTGATCAGCTTGAAGCCGGAAAAAGCCATGACTCCCAGGCAGATCAGCATAATGCCGGTCAGAATGTTTTTTCTGACCTTATAATTCTTCTTTTTCATTTCCTGTTCCTATTTTCTGTTTTTTTCATAGATGATTCCCAATCCCTTGAGAACCAGATCCTGATCGTAGACGATCTCCGTGCTGCAGTAAGGAATAATCTCCTTTGCCTGCCGCCCGGTGGCGATGACCATTGCATCCTCCCCGATCTCAGCCCGGATTTTTGCGATCATGCCGTCCAGAGATGCTGCCGTTCCGTGCAGTACGCCGCTTCGCATGGCATCGATCGTATTGGTACCGATCACCTTCGCTTTTCTGCCTGCCAGACCGATCTGCGGCAGCTGGCTGGTCGCTCCTGTCAGAGCATCCAGACTGACCCGGATTCCCGGCATGATCACACCGCCGATATAGGAGCCGTTGCGATCCAGTACCGAGAAAGATGTTGCCGTGGATATGCCGAGCACAATTGCAGGCATCGAATAATACGCAGCTGCAGCAACCGCATAGGCTACCTGCCCGGCTCCCAGCTGTCCCGGATCATCGATCCGGATCTTCAGACCGTTTTTGACTCCCGGTCCTACCATCAATGCTTCATGACCGGTCAATGCCTGGATTGCTTCCGATATAACGGTCTGCAGTGCAGGAACCACCGAAGAAACAATGGCACCGTGTACATCCTCCACCGATACCCCATGTATATACAGAAGTTCACGAATCATGACCGCATACTCATCCGCCGTACTCCGGCGGTCGGTATGCAGACGCGAGGTAAAAAGGATCTCCTGTTCTTTCATCAGTCCCAGCAGGATGGTCGTGTTTCCGATATTAATTGCAAAATACATCGAGTACAGCTCCTTTATTCATCTTCCTTTGCCCAGTTTCTGGAATAACGAACCGCTTTCTTCCATCCTTTGAGACGCTTTGTCCGTTCTTCCTCACTGATCTCAGCTGTGAAGTTCCTGTCGATCTGCCAGTTTCTTGCGATTTCCTCCATATCTTTCCAGTACCCAACCGCAAGACCTGCCAGATAAGCTGCTCCCAAAGCAGTCGTCTCTACGCATTTCGGACGCAGTACCGGTACTCTGCAGAGATCTGCCTGTGTCTCAAGCAGAAAATCATTGGCACTTGCACCGCCGTCGACCTTTAAGGCCGCCAGCGAAATGCCGCTGTCCGCACTCATCGCCTCCAGTACATCGTTTACCTGGTAAGCAAGAGACTCCAACGTTGCCCGGATCACATGGTATTTGTTAACACCGCGGGTAAGTCCGACAATAATACCTCTTGCATACGGATCCCAGTAGGGTGCTCCCAGTCCAGTAAATGCCGGCACAACGTAACACCCGTTGGTATCCGGCACCTTCCTTGCCATATACTCCGAATCTCTGGACTCATCCACCAGTTTCATTTCATCCCGCAGCCACTGGATCGCCGCTCCTGCAACAAATACCGATCCCTCCAGCGCATAGTTCACTTCTCCGTTGATTCCCCACGCAATCGTTGTTACCAGTCCATTCTTCGATTCCACAGGTTCCTTTCCGGTATTCATAAGAAGGAATCCGCCGGTTCCGTATGTATTTTTCACCTCTCCCGGACGGAAGCAGGTCTGTCCGAACAAAGCAGCCTGCTGATCTCCTGCAGCACCACCGATTACGATCGAACCTCCGAAAAATGCCGGATCAGCCTCCCCGTATACACAGCTGGACGGCTTCACCTCCGGAAGCATGGACCTGGGGATATCCAGCAGCTGCAGAATCTCATCATCCCACTGCAGCGTATGAATATTGAACATCATTGTTCGGGAAGCATTGGAATAGTCGGTCACATGCACCTTTCCCTTTGTCAACTTCCAGATCAGCCAGGTCTCCACCGTACCAAACAGAAGCTCCCCGTCTTCTGCCCGTTTTCTGGCATCCGGAACGTTATCGAGGATCCATTTCAGCTTGGTTCCCGAAAAATATGCATCCAGAACCAGACCAGTCTTCTCACGGATCATCGCTGTATAGCCTTCTGCCGCAAGCTGATCCGCATACTCCGCCGTTCTTCTACACTGCCATACGATCGCACGGTAAATAGGCTCTCCCGTATTCTTATCCCATACGATAGTTGTCTCTCTCTGGTTCGTAATACCGATTGCTGCTATTTCCGAAGCATCCGCACCGATTTTTCGAATCGCTTCCAGTGCCACATTCAACTGCGTAGCCCAGATCTGATTGGCATCATGCTCCACCCATCCGGGGAAGGGGAAAAACTGTGTAAACTCCTGCTGTGCCACACTGCAGATCTCTCCTTTTTCATTAAAGAGAATCGCCCGGTTGCTGGTGGTACCGGAATCCAGTGCCATAATATATTTCTTCATGTATAAGATCCTCCGTTCCGATGACTGCCGCTGCAGATCTATATTTCAGGCAAAGTTCTCACTTTCGCCGCCTGCATCTGCCGGCCTGTATTGATTTAGTATAGCATAAATTCCGGCATTGTACACGCGAAGTACAGATCGTCCCCTGTATGGGATTCTGTTAATTTTTCATAAATAATAAGAAGATTCCTTGTCGAAAATATGGTCCGGTTCTATACTGATAATACTCAAGTCAGATACCGTTTTTTGTACTCATATACAAGCCGGCTCATACGGCCGGCAGGCACTGATACACTCCCGCCAGCTCTCCCTGAAAAGCGGGAGTCATCCCAATACCGATAGTAAGGATCTAAGCAGCATATGGAAAAATTAAGCGTCAAAAAACCCTATACCATCCTGGTCATGGTCATCCTCATCATCGCACTCGGAGCAGTCTCTCTCTCACGTCTGCAGATGGATCTGCTTCCTTCGATGAGTCTGCCCTACCTGATGATCATCACGCCCTACCCGGGTGCAAGTCCGGAACGCGTGGAAAGTGAAGTCAGCAAGCCTCTTGAAAACAGCCTGGGAACGATCAGCGGTGTCAAGAACATCACTTCTACCAGCCAGGATAACTACTCCATGGTCTCTCTGGAATTTGAAGAAAACACCAACATGGACGGTGCACTGGTCAAAGTTTCCAGCGCACTCGACCAGCTGAACGGAACACTGCCGGATACCTGCGGAACGCCCAGCGTTCTGGAACTGAGCATGGATATGATGGCTACCGCATATACAGCGGTCAACGTGGAAGGCTATGATATTTACCAGCTTTCCGATTACGTAGACAACAAGGTCATCCCCTATCTGCAGCGCCAGAACGGTGTTGCAAGCGTCAGTGCCATCGGAACCGTTGAAAAAAGCATCCAGGTCGAGCTGAACCAGCAAAAGATCGATGCCATCAATGTGCAGGTTCTTGCGAAAACCAATGAAGCACTTGCCGATGCCGAAAAGCAGCTGGAAGAGGCAAAAGAACAGGTGGAACAGGGGCAGAAACTCCTCGAAGAACAGGAAGCCTCCTTCGGATCCACGATCTCCGATGCGCTGGGAAACCAGCTGAATGACTCTCTGGAAGATGCATCCATACAGATTCAGGCACAGATCCAGGCACTCATCCCTCTGGTTCAGCAGCTTGCGGATGATATAGCCAACTCTTCCAATATCAATCAGTCCATAACCGACACACGTCAGTTTACAGAAGACCGTGCTGCGGAACTGGAAGAACTGTCTTCCCAACTGGAAGAAGCCCGGAATTCCTACAATGAAACACGGGCTGCCGTCGAAGATATCAATACGGAAATTTCCGACCTGAATACTGCCATTGAAGAAGCGGAAGCTGCCGGAGAGGATACTGCCGATCTGCAGAATGCGCGCAATGCCAAACTCGAAGAACTGCTGAAAGCCACCGGTACTCTGGACGCAGCAGATAAGGTACTTTCTGCCGCCAGTGCCGCTTATGACGCTGCCCTTTCTGCCGATGATCCGTCAGAAGCAGCTTCTGCCGCAGCCGATGCCGCTTCCGAGTCTCTCTTCACCCCGGAACAGCTGGCCCAGCTGCAGCAGATCTCCCAAACCCTCAACGAAAACGGTTCCATAGACGGAAGCTCCATGTCTTCTCTGATGGCAGGCGTCAATACACTGACCGGTATTCTGGGATCTCTGACTACGGTTCTGGATTCTCTGGAAGCAGCCGACGTACAGGGCCGGCTTTCCTCTTCCATCACAGACCTTCGCAATTCCATGAATCAGCTTTCCGACGGAATCGGTCAGCTTCCGGCTCTTGCCGTCCAGCTGGAGGAAGGTGTCGGTACATTGATGCAGGGGCAGCTGGATGCAGCGGTCGGATTCTCAACCGCCGCCATGCAGCTTTCCGATGCACAGGCACAGCTCCTCGCTGCATCTGCCCAATTTGAACAGACAAAGACACAGGCATTAAAAAATGCCAATCTGGATTCTCTGCTGACTGCGTCTACCTTATCCTCACTGATCTATGCACAGAACTTTTCCATGCCTGCCGGCTACATTGACGATACTACCGACAATTCATGGCTTCTGAAAGTCGGTGAAGAATATACCAATGCCGAAGAAGTTGCCGGTGCACTTCTGGTAAAAACCGATGCGATCGGAACCGTCCGGCTGGAGGATGTTGCAGACATTACCGTGATCGATGACGCAGCCACCCATTACGCCCGACTGAACGGAGAGAACGGCGTTGTACTTAGTATTTTTAAAGCATCCACTGCCGGCACCAATGCCGTATCACGTACCATTACCAGAGCCTTTGATGATCTGCAGGCCGAAACAAAAGGATTAACCTATGTCCACTTGATGGATCAGGGAAACTATATCTCCATGATCATCAAAAACGTTGTCTCCAGTATCCTTCTCGGCGCACTGCTTGCCATTATCGTCCTTGCCCTTTTCCTTGGCGATATCAAACCGACGCTGGTCGTAGCCGTCAGTATCCCCATGTCTGTTCTTCTGACACTGGTTCTGATGTATTTTACCGGAATGCAGCTCAATATCATGACACTTTCCGGACTGGCACTGGGAATCGGCATGCTTGTCGACAACTCCATTGTTGTCATGGAGAATATTTTCCGCCTGCGAAGCAGCGGAATGCCGGCAGCCCGGGCGGCTGTACAGGGCTCCAAACAGGTTCGAGGCTCCATTATCGCATCAACGCTGACTACCGTCTGCGTTTTCCTGCCGACAGTATTTACTTCCGGTACTGTACGGGATCTGCTGATTCCGCTGGCCCTTTCCATCGGATACTGTCTGATGTCCTCCCTGCTGATGGCCATGACCGTAGTTCCGGCTGCCTGCAGCACATTAATGAAAAACAACCGTCCGAAACCCCATCACCTCTTCGACAGGGTTCAGGAACTGTATGGAAAATCCCTGTACTGGTGTCTGCAGCATAAAGCAATTCCGATTTCTGCTGCGCTCCTGCTGCTTCTGCTGACTGTCGGAATTCTGCTTCGGATGGGCATTGTTTTTCTTCCGGAGATGACTTCCAATGAGATCCAGGTCAGCATAGCGACACCGGAAGACCTCGATCGTGAAGAATCCTATCGCCGTGCAGATATCGTTATGAACAATATTCTGCAGATCGACGGCATCGACAATGTGGGAATCATGTCTGAGGGAAGCAGCGGTCTTATGGCCATTATGGGAGGTTCCTCCGGCAGCTACAGTTCCTATACCTGTTTTGCCGTAGTACCCGAGGATACTTCCGCAAAAGAGATCAAACGCATCTGCAGTGAGATCGAAGAAGTCAACAAAAACACCGGCTGTACCGTTACGGCAGCTGCCGGCGGCATGAGCGATATGACCAGCCTGATGAGCGGCGGTGCAGACTACTCCGTAACCGTATACGGGACCGAGCTGGATAAACTCACAGAGGTCTCTGCTCATGTGAAAGAAATGATTGAAACGAACGGTGGTTTCACCGACATCACCGACGGAACCGAAAAAGGCGAGGACACTCTGCACCTGATCATCGATAAAGATAAAGCCATGTCCTATGGACTGACTACCGCACAGATCTATGCATCGATCGCCTCCCGCATCAATACTACGATCAAATCCACGACCATTACGATCGACGGTGTATCCATGGAATTAAGTATCGTAGACAACACGGATCCCCTTACGAAAGAAAACCTGATGGACATCGAATTTTCTTCTGATTCCTCCATGGGAAGCTCCTCCATGAGCTCCGCAATGAGTTCCATGGGAAGCGGATCCGGTCTGAGTTCCATGATGGGTGCCATGAACGGCTCCTCCGATATGAGTTCCTTAATGGGTGCCATGAGCGGCTCCTCCAATACAGGTTCCTCCAT
>JAUNAK010000035.1 GCA_030527665.1 Eubacteriales bacterium | reverse complement strand
GTTTCCACGGTTTCAATCACGGGTATTTCCGACTTTTTCTCGGTGTATGCTTTGTTCTCTTTTAGTTCCAGTGAGTTCAATTCTTCCTGATACTGAGTCGGGCTGTATCGGTCTTTCCGGAGTAGATTGTGCATCCGCCAGTGTTTTATTACGATCACGCCACTATCGAAAATCAGCACAAATCGCTTAGCTATAAGCAGCTTCAAATCATCCTCTGAGGCTCCTATAACTCGCTGTATCTTTTTCGCATTGTTTACAAAACCATCATCATCCGCTCTCATGTTCAGATGGAAATACAACGCCTGAGTTGACAGCGGCATATCAAGAAACGCATCACTATCAACTATTTTCTGTGTGAACATCCTTTTTTCCGCCACCTGTCACACCTCCTTTATCCGTATGCCGAAATTATGCAGCATCAATTTACGTTTTATGATATATTCCGGTGTTCGAAAGCCTTTCGTGTCCTCGACAACGCATCTGTCGCCCTCTCTGTACACGAAATCGGCAATATACGCACATTCCCTCTCTAACAGCTTTCCGGGCTTAAAACAGCCCTTTTTGCGCCCCTTAGTGTATATCTCGTTCGTGTATTCCCTCTGCGCCGGTATCAGCGTAAACTTGACCTGTCGTTCCAGATTCGTGATTTCCCCTGCCCTTTCGAGCAGGAGAAGTTCTTGGTGCCGTCTGGCTTCCTTCTTGGAATCGTATGTAATCCCGTCTATAGTTATCTTCTTGCTGTGATATTTGCTCATAATATTTTGTTATAAATCCATTCGTTCGTTTCTTCCCTGGTATGCAGTCTCCGTTCCCCTTCTCTTTCCCGGATGCGATCTGCACATTGCTTACAATAGATTACATCCCCAAGAGAACGCCAACCATTAGCTGTGAATTTCTTTACGCCTGCAACCGTTCTGTAATGTGCCTCATGATTTCCACATGACGAACATGTGAACTGTATACTTCTAGCCATTATTCCCCCCTATACAATCGGCTGATTATTTCGTTTCGATCTCCCTGCTACAAACTTGTCGCATGCTGTCGGCGGACATCCTCTCATGTGGAATGTATGACCGATGTAATCGCAGAACCATTCCTGTCCGGCATCGCCAAGCCGTGATTTATATTTACATTTTTTCATTATGCTCGGAGTGCAGTTTACAATTACCTTTTCCGGCTCTTTTTTCCTTCTTCCCATTTTCTCTATCTATCCCCTCAAATCTTGTGCATGGATCCATCCGTGACCACTCAAAACAGAACTTCATCCATTTGCAATCTTTACAGGTTATTTTCCTCGTTTTCATCTTTTGCTACCTTGCAGAGGGCTACTGCCATCAATGCAGCAGTGCCCCCAACTACAAAACCTATGAAAAATACAAGTGCCGCCATTACTGTGCTCCTCCGAAGAGTGTTGCAGCTGGATCTGTTGCAGGAGTGGTCTGTTCCGGTTCTGATACAGGTACGCTTTCCGCTGTGCCCTCGATATAATCATCGCCGTTATCTACATAGCTCTTGGAGCCGTCCTCGTTGATTACAGCCATATCTCCCTCCATAGCTTCAACAAGGTCAATGCTCATGATCCCCCATTTTGAAATCAGCTGGCGGAGCATCGTTTTATATGCCATGCCATCGAAATTTTTTTCCCAGAATGTATAACCCTTCTTAGCCGAGTACCCCTTGGAATACTGCTCTGCGTGGGCTTCCATCTTCTTCCGTGACCAGTACAGCGTTTTTCGGAATCCGTTCGTATACTCGAACATTGCGTAATATCCCACTGTCGGAGCCGCTTCTCTGGCTTCCTCATCCTCAATCAGCTGTACCTCGATTTCCTCATTCAGAGGATCATACCGAATCAGTTCTCCCTCTTTGATTGCCAGAACGTTCAGTTTCTTATACTGCCCGGAGCGGATAGCGAGCTGAATGTATCCCTTGTATCCAAGCTGGAACTGAGCCGCTTTCACCCACTTTTCAACCTCACGCCCTGTTTCCGGGTCACGCACTTTCACCTTTGTATTGAACGGGACGAGGTAATACTGTCCCAACTGTGGGGACGGGGAAAGATTCAAGGACTGTCCAAGAAGTGCACCGGATAAAATAGACTGGTTGGTGCATTCCTGCAATGACGGATTCGTCTGTACTGCAGAAACAACCGCAGAAATGAAGCGGTCGCCGTTCTTTCCGCCGATAACCTTGTTGATCTGCTGTTTCACTGCATCGTTCGTGAGATATGCTGTGATACCTAATCTCTGATTCTGTCTTGCTGCTAACTGGTTCTTTACTGCCATTGTGTGTCCTCCTTATTTCTGTACCGGTCTGAATTCAATATTTCTGCCGTTGAAAAAGTCTTTAAGCAAAAGTGCGTCCAGTGATGTGAGATGCGCTTCGAACGCCACCCATGCTCGTTGAACTTCCTGCTCCTGTTCAGTTACTTCAGTTACTTTAGTTACCGAGGAATCCTCGGCAACTGTTGCATTTTTTGCACTATCTGCCGGAAGCGGAAGCTCCTGCATCACTTCCTCCGGCGGATTCATGTGTTTTGCAAGCTCCGCCTCTGCTTTTGCCTTTGCTATCTGAGCCATTCTCTGAGCCTCGCTGACAGCTTTGTTTACATCAAGCGACTGTTTGTATATCTCCATCGCTTCAAAGCCAAATTCGGGCAGCTGTGCGAGCATATCAGCGTCCCTCTTGATCTGTGCGAGCTGCAGTTCTATATCCTTCTCGATTGCAGACATAGAAGCGGACTTGTTAAGGTATGAGCCTTTTCCGATTTTGCCGAGGCTAACAAAATCGGGAACCTTGCCATCTGCCTTCATCTGCTCGAAAAGCTGTTCAACTGCCGCCCTCTTATCTGCACGCTCCTTCTCCTCGTATGCCTTCACCTGTTTATCAATCACCGCCACCGGCTTATCGATAATGCCGATGATTTCATTGATTTTCACTTTGAAATCCGCAAACGGCTGCATGTACGCTTTCTCCCTACGGATACGCTCATCGTTCAAAGCCTTTTTCAGCTTGTTCAGCTGTGCACGATCTGCCTTTGCGAGCTTGATCTGATCTTCCGTATAGACCATTGTTTCATAGGTTTTCACCTTCTCGGTGAGTTCCTGTTTCAGCTCTTCGTAGTTGAACAGGATGCTACTCGGTGTCGTGTAGGTTGCTACTTTCAGTTCCATGCTTTCTCCCCTTTCAGATATTCGGTAAAACTAAATCCGGAAGTCGGACTTCCTGTACATTTTTCCAAAAACGTGCTCCGGCTGTTATCAGGTAATCTATATCCTCTTGCACGTCCGCTCGTTCTATCATGTAGTGTCTTGTCTGCAGATACGGCATTCCGCCAAAGTCAGACCGCATCTGTGCTTTTAAAATGCAAAATTCAAATTCAGTGATTGCCATATACCATAAAATTTGAATATAATAATTATCGGGAATGCGGTTGTTCCACTTCTCCTTCTGCATGCTTTGGACAATGTTCGTGGTCTTGCATTCCCATATCCCCTTCCGCCCGTCTTTATCGGTCAGCCAGCCATCTAAAGACGCATGCCCGAAGGGGATTTTGTCGTTTAGCCACATGTTATTTTCCACATACTCGACCTTGTATTCCGGGAAATCCAGCTTAAACAGCTCCCGAAGCAACGGTTCCGCCTGCGTTCCATACTGCACATAAGGCTTGTCGCTTATATCTTCCGGTATGACCTGTCCCGTCTTTATCTGCCAGAGTTCCACATTTGTGAGGTAGGGATTATAACCAACGATTGCCGCCGCTTCCGATCCGCCGATGCGTGTCCGATGCTTGAGCCAATCTTCACGGCTTTTTAAAGTAATCATCTTAACCGCCATATAAAACGTCCTCACTGCTTCCCACTCCGGCGATTAACCAATCCAGAGATACATTAAGCACAATCGCGATACGGAGTGCTTTTGCAATCGTCGGAACCGAATCGTAATAGATGTATCCGTAAATATTATTTCTAACGATTCCAGTTCGCCTTGAAAACTCTGTAATTGTCATTCCCCGGTCTGCAATCGCCTCACGTAACCTCTTCCCGAAACCTTTTGGCTGTCGCTGTTTCACATTCATCAGCACGCCTCCCTCACCGCAAAAAAGATTCTGTCTTTGTCCGGCAGATAGTGAATGTTTGCTATCTCCATATCAGCACATACAAGAATCTGATCCTCGAACCAGTTACCACGGGCGAACGGTTTGCCCTTCGTGTCCGTTATGGTAACTATCGTTTTGTCTCTAATGATTCTGTTTCCATCGTCTGAAATCATGAATTCCGAAATCGTCATATCTTCACCCTCTCTTATCCGGTATGCTTCTTTCTCTTCTCCCTTTTCCCCATGCTTTACAGCTGCATACATGGCAAGCATGTTAACCGCCATCACCGCCAGCGGAACCGGCAAGTGCTGGAAGCTGTCTATTCCTGCCGCCAGTAGCATGAAACTTGTAAAATTCACGATACCGAACGCCTTTATTGCGGCTGCCTTCTTAATAGCCATATTCCTCATTTACCCGTTCCTCCTCAGCTTCCTCTCTGCTCATAGCTGTTTCCATTGCTTCGAGCACATCCATTGTTATCCCCTGCTCCCTCAGCTTCTTGCCTGTCTTTTCGAAGTTTCTAAGCTGATACATGCGCTGTCTGCGCTTGTTCTGCAAGTACATGTGCTTCCTTGCAAGCTTCACATCGTCCGAATTTACAAGTCGGTCAATTTCCTGCTCTACGTCCTCATCGGTAACAAATAACTTTGCCATAGTGTTCTCCTCTCTTTTCCCTTACTGAACCAACTTAAAAAACGGTTCCAATTCTTCCAGACACTCTTTGCAAATATCGAATTTTCTTATCTGCTTCGGCCATCCTGTTGAACCTTTTTTCTTGTTCCTGTCCAGATAGCTAACCCTAACCTTTAGTTCCGTATATGGTTCGAGCATCTTTCCGCAGCGGTCGCATGTGCAACCGTTGTCCCCCCCTGGTAATCGCATAACTACATTCCCTATATTGTTGTTTTAAGTTCCCCTTTTCCGTATCCTTTACATACAAGCATCTGCCAATGCTGAGTAAATACGGAAGGAGAAATTTATATGTCTGACTGGATACCATCATTTAATACGGACGAACTGAAGCAACAGCACAAACAAGCCCGGAAGCAAATACGCAAGAACCGTTTTCGATCTGCTTGTCATTACTTATTTGACCAATTGCTCGCAATACTTGCTCTCTTGGTCGCTATCGCTTCGCTAATTGTTGCGATTCTTTCTTATCTTGAGTAAAGCCAAATTTCAATGATTAAGCATGCCACAGAAACGGCTAACGCTATTTTTGAGAGAGTGCTTTGCTGCGCAATGTTCTCTCTCAATGCCTTTAAGATTCTTTTTGCCTTCATATCCACCTCTTACATAACTGTTTTCTGTGCCGTAATTGCTTTGTAAGGTGTTCCGCCCCTCTGCAGTTCCCTGTATACGGTCGCTCTGTGGATCCCGATGCTTTCCGCAATCTCTACCGCACTGGCACCGGCTTTAATCAGTTTTTCAATCTTCTTTCTGTCGGTGTATGTAATGCACTTTCGTTCTTTTCTCAATTTCCTCTCACCTCTCTTTCCATCAATGGCAATAAAAAAAGTGCTGCAAGAGTATTTAACTCTTACAGCACTTCGCCATAATAATTATGAATAAGTGCTTGAGCTATGCTCTGTCGCACTTACAATGTAAAACTTCCATTTTTTCAGGATTCTAATATAATTTTCTTTATAACATTCTATCGACAGTATTTTCAGCCGTTCCTAACAGTCAATACATTTTTTTCGCTGCCGGCATGTTAACGTAACCGCATACAAAAGGGAGCAGAATCTCTGCCCCCTTACACTTCCATTTCTTTTAAACTTCTCGATGGAACCCTTTATGCAATTACAGTTCCGCCTGTCTGAGCAGCTCCGGAATCTTGGACTCCCATCCGAGAGACATGATATGAACACCCTGGCAGTACGGTTTGCACTCACGAATGATGCGTGCTGCAATCTCGATACCCGTAATTCCTGCTTTGGTCTTCTCTTTATCTTTCTTCAGCTCTTCGATCATCTCTTCCGGTACATGTACACCGGCTACATTTGCATTCATGAAACGGCACATACCGACTGATTTCGGAATAATGATTCCCAGCTGTACCGGCTTGCCGAACTGTTTTGCCTTCTCCATGAACTCGATGAACTTCTCCGGTTCGAATACCGCCTGTGTCTGGAAGTATTCTGCACCAGCCATTACCTTACGCTCCATTTTCAGAAGCTGCGCATCCACGGAATCACTGCACGGAGATACAACTGCACCCTTTGCAAACTTCGGTGCCTCTCCCACAAGCGGATTGCCACCCAGATCAGTACCCTGCTCCAGAAGGCTCATGGTATGCAGCAGAGATACGGAATCCAGATCGAATACCGGTTTTGCCTGCGGATGATCGCCCATTTTGGTATGATCACCGGTCAGAGCCAGTACGTTATCGATTCCCAGCATGGCTGCACTGAGAAGATCCGACTGCAGAGCAATACGGTTTCTGTCACGGCAGGTCAGCTGGAAGATCGGATTCAGTCCCGCATCTTTGAGTACCTTGCAGGTTGCAAGAGATCCAAGACGCATAACGGAGGACTGGTTATCGGTCACGTTAATGGCATGCACGCCGGAGAGATATTCTTTCGCCTCTTCCACCATACTATCGATGTTAATTCCCTTCGGCGGTCCCACTTCTGCAGAAACTACAAATTCACCGCGCTGAAATAACTCTGTAACTTTCATTTTTTTCGCTCCTACTATATAAACTCTATTCCGTTTCTTTCCATTCCTTCGTTGCATCATCGGTAGCAAAATTGTGGATCTGCGTCGGACATTTCAATACATCCAGACGTCCCAGTTTCTTCAGCCGCTGATAAATACGTTCCCAGCCGCACTCCATATTCGGATCCACTTCACATTTTCCGTTCTTGGTTCCGCCGCAGGGACCGTTTACCAGGCTCTTAGAGCAGGCTGTAATCGGGCAGATACCTCCGGTCATGTTCAGATAACATTCTCCGCACTGTCCACAGTCTACTTCCAGCGGAGTAACTCCCTGGAAGCCCGGAAGCTCATAGGTATCACAGGCTGCGCATACCTTCTTGTCCTCCAGTACATCTGCAACTGTCTGTACACCCACACCGCAGGAAAATACGAGAACCGTATCCGCCTCTTCGATCTCGGCCATATGTCCGCGCAGACGCAGATTCAGATTATCGGTATTGCAGATATAATCGGTGGTCATGCAGCCGATCAGTTTACCCTCTGCAGCCATCTCTTTCTGCAGTTCCTTTGCTTCTTCCTCGGGAAATCCGATTTCCTTGCAGCCGTGGCAGTTGATGATAAATACTTTTCCGTCTGCCACAGAAGCAATGGCTTCTTTTGCTTTCATCTTTGTCATCAACATATCACTTATTCTCCCTTACTGCCTGTTTGCCTTTTTTGATCTTGGATACCAGCGGGATCTTGGAAGAACAGATATATTCACAGCAGCGGCACTCAAAACAGTCCATAATGCTGTTGTCCAGAAGTCCCTGCACATTGCCTTCATCTGCATATTTTGCAAAATTCAGCGGAGCCAGTTCCATCGGACATACATCTGCACAGCGTCCGCATTTGATACACGGCTCTTCCTGTGTATGATCCGCATCGATGGCAATGATTCCGTTCTGTCCCTTGATCGTCGGTACATGCAGCTCCTTGATCGCTGCGCCCATCATCGGACCGCCCAGTTTTACTACATAATCTTCACCTTCGATACCGCCGCAGTGTGCGATGATATCCTCTACATTGGTTCCAATCTTAACGATATAGTTTGCCGGATTCTTGATTCTTTCACCGGTAACGGAAACTACACGCTCAACCAACGGCATACCCTTCTGAATCGCATCAGAAATAGCCTTTGCAGTACTTACGTTGCTGACAACTGCTCCTACATCCGCCGGAAGCTTTCCGCTCGGAACCTTGCGGCCGAGAACACGTTTGATCAGCATCTTCTCAGCACCTTCCGGATACTGTGTTTTGGCAGCACAGATCTCAATATTATCAAATGCAGCGGCTTTTTCTTCCATGACCGCAATGGCATCCGGTTTGTTATCCTCAATGAGGATCACACCTTTCGGTGCATCTACTGCCTTCATGATAGCGCGCAGACCATAGATCACATCATCCGGATACTCCAGAAGTACACGATGATCGGCTGTCAGATACGGTTCACACTCACTGCCGTTGATCAGAACCGCATCGATCGGTTTGCCCGGTTTCAGTTTTACGTGTGTCGGGAAGCTTGCACCACCCATACCGGTAATACCCTTCTCTTTCACGATCTCGATGATCTCATCCGGAGTCAGACTGTCCAGATCGCCTGCCGGCTGTACAGATTCATGCAGCACATTCTGTTTGTCGGATCTGATCTCGACGGTAAGTACTTCTCCCTTTGTCGGATTGTGACGTACTTCAACTGCTGTAACCGTACCACTGACACTTGCATGGATCGGTGCACTGACAAAGGACGGGGCATCTGCGATCTTCTGTCCCAGTTTTACGTATTCACCCACTTCTACGCAGGGAACAGCCGGAGCACCGATATGCATGGACATCGGGATCTCCACATAATCGGATTCCGGGAATTTCTCCAGTGCTTTATGCTCGGAGTATTCTTTGTTCTCCTCCGGATGCACACCGCCGTAGAAACCTTCAAAGCGTTTTGCCCTTGCTTCTTTTACAAATGCTGTAATAACCTCAACATTGACCTTGGAATAATCTCTGATCTGTACCGGCTGTTTACTGAAATCAGCCTGACGTCCCTGTTTCTCCAGCCGCTGATAGATTTTCTCCCAAGCGCAGTCTTTCTTTGGATCTATCTCACATTTTCCATTCTTGGCACCGCCGCACTGTCCGTTGATCAGACTCTTCGAGCAGTCAACGATCGGGCAGATTCCTCCGGTCATATTCAGATAACACTGGGCACAGGCCCCGCAGGTCTTCTGTGTCAGGGCCATTCCATGATGACCGATATAATTCAGCGAGTTGGTCGCAGCCAGAACCGGCAGTTCTTCGATATCTGCCACTGTCTGGATACCCAAACCGCAGGAGATCACCGCAATATGCTCGGTTCCCTCCGGAATTGCATCCATCAGTTTTCTGGCCGTCTGCACCTTATTGCATAGAAAATCAATCTTTGCAGTACCGGTGATCGTTTTACCCATTGCAGCCGCAAGCCGGCTGAATTCCTCCGCTTCCGGCTCTTCCATGATTTCAAATTCCTTGAAACACTTATTGCAGGCTATTACGAACAGGGAATCTTTATCCTGTAGCAAAGCTTCCAGTTCGTCATTTGCCTTCATCTCATACTTGGTATAATTCACCCATCATCACCTTCCTGTTATTCGGCTTTCGCCGGTATAACTTTTCATACATTTCCATCGGACCGACTCATCTTCTGCAGCTGACGGTCAACACATGATCCAAAAAAATGTATGGAAAATCCAACTACATATCTTAGTTATTGTACCATAGCCCCATAAAATGTGTCCATTATTCGTCTGTTTTTTTCATCATACACAAACGACCTCCTATCCGGACAGAGATGCCGAATAGCTGTGCTCTGTCGGATACGAGGTCGTCTCTTAGTAAATGCTTATTGTTCAGTCATAAAACACATATCTTCTCAGCAGGATCATTTCGATTACGGGAAAACCCTTGTCGGGCTGCTCATCAGATACGCTCCATTCTCCAGTTGATGCACCGCTGCAGATAATCTACATAGGCCGGATTCTTGCACATACCCTTGCCTTCTACATCCGAGATCTTGGCAACATCCATTCCGTTGCAGCTGGTGATCTTCATGACGATATTCAATGCCGGCACATCCGTATCATTGGCAATATAGGTACCGATTCCGAATGCCACTTTAATATCAGAGGTCTCCTTAAAATGTCTGTTAATATTGTGTGCACGCTCGAAATCCAGACTGTCACTGAACAGCAGTGTCTTCAGCGAGGTATCGATTCCCAGCTTTTTGTAATGGCTGATCATCTTCTCTCCCCACTCGATCGGATCACCCGAATCATGACGCACACCGGAGAACAATGTAGCATAGGTCAGCTGGAAGTCTCTGAGGAAGCAGTCGGTCGTAATGGTGTCTGTAAGAGCTGTTCCGTTCAATACACCATATTCCTTTACCCATGCATCCAGAGCATACCAGTTGGAATATGCCGGATTGTGTTTGTGATTTCCCTGGCCGGAACACATGATCCATTCATGTGCCATCGTTCCTACCGGAATAACACCGAATTTCTTGGCAAGATACACATTGGAAGTTCCTACAAAATGCGAACCATTATCCAGTACTGCCTCTGCCAGCTTCTTCACTGCCAGTTCCTGCGCTTCTGCAGATAACCGGCGGCGAAGACCAAATTCACTGAAGTTTCCGATCGTATACTTTCCGGACTCCAGCCACTGGATTTTCTCGTTCAGCTTGCGATCAAACTGTTTCAGAAGTTCATCATAATCATAGGCCATGCGGAAATAGGTCTCATTAACGATGGCCAGTGTCGGAATCTCATACATGGAAGTATTCAGCCATGTACCGGCAGCCTCGATCGTCAATCCGCATTCACCATCTGTTGTAATTGTAAAATCCTTATAGCGCGGTTTCCACAACCGAAGGAAATCCACGTAAGATCCTTTGATCCAGCGAATGCTGTTCAGGTACTCCAGCTCATCTTCTGTAAAACGCAGATCACAATATGCCTGCAGCTGCGCCTTGATCTCAGCAACCATCTCCGGAGTAAAAAATACATCCTTATTTCTGCATTTAAATGTCCAGGTCGTTTTATAATCGGAAAACTGATGATAAATTGCCTGTCCCATACTGAATTTATAAAGGTCTGTTTCCAGTAAACTGGTAATAATCGGTTCCATACTATTCCCCCATACGGTAAATCTTTCAGGGCAAAACCCTTTATCTTTTTATACCGCATCTATTGATATATGTAAAGACACCTTTACCTTTTTCTGTTTCGAAAAAGTCCTGCGCCTTTTCCTCTTTTACGAAAATCTTCTTCTATTTCCTCTTTCCAGGATGCACCCAGCCGTGCCGCAGCCGGTGCCTGACGCATCTTGCAAACGGTCTCACCCACTACGCGATAATTCATCCGGACTCCGATACTGTCATTGTTGTACTGCACGGAACAATCCTCTGCGATGCCGTATTTTTTTGCCTCGGCAACAGCATCAATGTTGGCCCCAAGGAAAATAAACTCCCATCCGTAGGTATCTCTCTCCTTTTCGATCATGCGTTTGATCTCTGCCTGGTGATATTCTCTGCTTGCATTCTCCATTCCGTCAGTTGTGATCACAAAAATCACTTTTTCCGCCTTCTGATCCTCTAGAAGGTACCGCTGTACATTGACCATCTTCTGAATGGTTTTTCCAACGGCATCCAGCAATGCCGTACATCCGCGAACATAATACTCCTTTTCTGTCAGCGGCCGGATCGCCGTGATTGGGAAACGATCATGAATCAATTCGTACTGATCATCGAAAAGAACGGTCGTTACATTGACTTCTCCCTCTTCTGCCTTCTGTCTCTCGATCATTCCATTGAATCCGCCGATCGTATCAGCCTCAAGGCCAACCATAGATCCGCTTCTATCCAGAATAAATACCAGTTCCGTTAATCCCTTTTTCATTTGTATGTCCTCACTTTCTCTTCGCTGCTGATGCCTCTGAAAAGAGGTATCCTCCGTCAGGTATGAATCCTTTAAGCAATTCATACACAGCTCTATATCTCAGTTATCGGAAGAGGTTTCTATTGTTTTCCCCTTCAACTGATGTAAGGATAGCATTTTAAAAAAGAGATTCGGTAAACCGCAAGTTTACCTTTTGAGAAAAACCTGTCGTCCAAGGAACCGGATCGGATCATGCACCAAGCAATTCCAGATGATAGTGGAATAGTACTTCATTGATCTCAAAAATATCGTACACTTCATTCTCTATGTAATACCGGATAATAATATCGGTTTTTGAACAGTCAGAGAAAGCATGACCGGCCTTTGCCATCAGATCGATGGTTTCATCCAGAGACAATTCCAAAGCCAATGCCAAAGCAAACACAGCCGGTTTCTTCGGTGTATATCCTTCCTTATTTTTGATCTTATTGAAATGCTGCTTGGTAAGATTGGCCTTTTTATAAATATCCGCATCCTTCATTCCCCGTTCATCGATCAGACGGAGCAGCATTTCCGAAAAAGTCTCATTTTTTCGTTTCATCAGTTCTTCGATTTTAAACTTGGCGGCATTCTTCCAGATAGAGGAAAAACCAGACTTCTTTTTTTTGCCTGATTTCGGAGGTGCCTGATTATATGCCGCACTTTTGGGCTCTATCTCCCGCCTGCTGCCCGGGTATGCTGCTCCGGCATTCGGTGCACCTTGCGAAATTTCAAAGTCAAAATCAGAAAATGAGCTTCCTGATCCACTTCCTGGTACACCGCTTTCTGGTTCAGTTCTTCTGGAAGCAGCTCCTGGTTCGACTCCTTGTGGTGCACCAAATGTAACTCCCTCCTCCGGATTACGATAGGAATCTCTGTCTTCTTTCAGCTTTCCTTTCGGTTCTCTTTCTTCCCTGCCGGCTTCAGCCATTCCATACGGTTTCTCAGGACTTTGCTGAATGGAATAATCGGAATACTTCGGTATCTCATACTTGGCCGAAAGCATGTTTCTGCGATTCTGCAGAGTCAGTTTTCTTCGAAAATCCAGAAACTCTCTATAGAATTCATCCCCGGCAAGATCCTCATTGTTATCTTCCACATACTTATCGGTAATATACTCCTGCAGATCCGGATTCCATCTTCGCGCGCAGGCAGCCGCTTCTCTGTCATATAAGACCAGATATACAGTCATATCCCGTTCCAGCAGGACATCCTGAATGGACTTCACAGCAATTTCCAACGCTTCTCTTTTCGGAAAACCATAATTCCCTGCGGAAAGCAGCGGGAATGCTATATCCTTACAGCCATTTGCCCATGCAAGTTTCAATGCCGAACGATAGGAAGCGGCAAGCAGTTCTGCCTCCCCTTCATTCCCGTCGACATAAAGCGGACCTACCGTATGAATAATGTACTTACTGAGAGCAAATCCCTCTGTGATCACCGATTCTCCGACTTTGCAGTGTCCGATCCGGGCACAGGCAGCATTCAGCTGTTCTTCACCGGCAGCCTTATAGATCGCATAGCTGGTGCCGCTTCCCTCAAGCAGTGTTTCATTCGCCGGATTTACGACAGCATCCACTTTTCGGTTAACAATATTGTCTCTAAGCATAAAGAAAGGCATCTCTATATTCCTCCGCTGCAATTATCTTTTAGCTTTTATATTTATATACTCATCAATTCCTGCAGTTTACTGTGTACGATTCCATTGGATGCCAGTACACCGCCTTTTACGGTAGGATCCATCGGTTTACCATTAAGATCTGTCATCTTTCCGCCGGCTTCTTCAATGATTATTTTTCCCGCAGCAAAATCCCACGGCTGCAGAATGCGCTCAAACATCCCTTCCATTCTTCCCGCTGCCACATACGCCAGATCGATCGCTGCCGATCCGCTGCGGCGCACATCCTGAAATGCAAGAAAGACCTTCTTAATAACTTCAAACGTCCAGTCCGCATATTCATGATAATACGGACTGGTTCCTACACCAATTAGACTGTATTTCGGATCCTCTACAGTACTGACATGAATCGGATCTCCGTTCAAAAATGCACCTTTTCCTTTTGCAGCCGAAAAAAGTTCGTCGGTATAAGGCTGATAGATAACACCGGCAAGAACCTCTCTGTTATTGACAAATGCAAGAGAGATCGCACTCATTTTTGTATCATGCATCAGATTTGAAGTGCCGTCTACCGGATCCAGGATCCATAGCATGCCTGCATGATCAAGCTCGGAGTTATCCTTTTCCTCTCCCATAAACTGGATCGAAGGAAAATGTTCCGAAAGCTGTTTTGCAATCACCTTCTGCACATGCAGATCCACCTCTGTCACATAGTCTACGTCCCCTTTTATATATACCTTCGAAGATTCTTCTCTGTTCTGCAGCAGTCTGCCGGCATTTCGAGTCACCGCTTCCATTTCTTTCCATATCAGTTCCAGATCTTTCATCGTTCTTCTCCTTGTTCGGATATAAAAAAAGCCTTTTCAATTTATAATCGAAAAAGCTTTTCACTTTACCACTATATTCTATTATACAGGTTATCCATCCACTGCAAACCAGAACATTAACACAGAACAAAATTAATTTCCGGTCTTACCCTGTTATACGAATTTCACTGCAGTGCCATAAGCAATCACTTCGGCAGCACCCTGCATGATTGCCGAAGAGGAATACCGAATATTTACGATTGCATCCGCTCCCAGCTCTTCAGCCTCTGCAACCATTCGCTTGGTAGCCAGAGCTCTCGCATCATTCATCATCTCATTGTAGGCTTTCAGCTCACCGCCAACCAGCGTTTTTAAACTCTGTGTAATATCCTTGCCCACATTCTTGGACTGGATGGTACTTCCTTTTACAAGTCCAAGCATTTCCAGATTCTTACCGGAAATATAATCAGTATTTACTAAGATCATCTTCCTCTCCTCCTTTGATTTCTTTTATCCTTTGTACACATACATAGATACTTGCTGCACCAAGCGCCAACGGAATGATTCCCAGGAGTAATGCTGCGGCATGTCCGATCAACGCTATAAGCACTCCAAAATAAATGATATAATACAAAACCAGCAGCACAGTTATTACAATGGGAGCTGCCATCTTTTTTCTATGAAGCTTTTCTCTATCATTCATTATACTCCTGCACCTCCTGATTTTTCCTTTCTCTTTTATCACATTCACGCAAATGATCAGGCTGTCAGCTACTTTACCAGATTCTGTTACTCTGTCAGTACACGCATTTTCCCGGCCACACGCTTTGTCAGTCCGCAAATCATCTCATTCAATGCGCAATACTTGTCCGTTATTACGACCAACATGGCTTCCCTTCCTCTGGGCAAAGCCGTAAGCGTCAGCGGCCACATATGACTGGTAATAATATTCCTTTCAATTTCCGTCAGCTCAAATTCCTTTTCGGCATTTTCCAGTGCGGTCTGCGGATGACTGACTCCATGCTGAAAGCCACCTATATCCGTGTCACGGTAATTGTACAGGTAATAGTCATGCAGCATGGCTCCGGTAGCAAGAGCTTTCCCGTCGATCTTCAGATGCAGAACTTTAGCAAGTCTGTAACTGCTCACTGCCACATGTCTGCAATGCTGAAATGTCGTATGCCCCTGATGCTGCTGGTAATTCTGCAAAAGCCGGATCCTGGGATCAGCTTCCAACAGAGACATCGTACAAGTAAATGCATCCGGCTCTGCAGAAACTGCCTTTTTCGAATTCATGCCATACCCGAAGGCATCCAGATCATAATTGCTTAACATATCGTTACCTCAATGACTTCTAGGATTTCCCTGAAATGCGATGCACTAGACTCAAGCTTCCCTTCGGTCGCTTTTCCCAAATGCAGCTGCATAGGTCGCACGTAACCCTCGCCTTTCGCCTTCGGCTCTGCCGAGGGAAGTGCTCGTCCTAATCAAAATATATCCGCTGCTGTGTGGCAGTCAAGCATTTTCAGATCTTTATCCGGACCGACCAACCCGTTTTCTGCGGAACCAGCTTCCATTTATATAGAATTACCGGCAATATAACCGTCCAGATTCGCATCGCCGATTCGATCGATCACATGACAGTCACCGAGAACAAAAACTTCGGTTCCATCCGAAACAGCATTTTTCAGCCTCTCTACCTCATCCGCTCTGCTGCGGAGTCCCAGTGCACATACAACGCCGTCTGCTTCAAGCAGGAATTCCGATCCGTCTTCGTCCTGTACCTGTACGCCGTTCTCTGTCACTGCCAGACATTTTGTGCTGACATGATACTGAATTCCAAGCTCATCGATCTTATCCATGGTTGAAGTAAACGCCATATTTCTCGCTTCCATAATCAAACGCTCCGCCATTTCAACGATGGTAACCGCGCAGCCTTCTTCAGCCAACTCAATTGCCGTTTCGGCACCGACCATGCCGCCTCCGATCACTGCTACCCTTTTGCCAAGCTCACTTCCTTTTCCGTAAACATCCTGTGCAGGAATCGCACGCTGAATGCCCGGAATCGGCGGCATGTTCGGTGTGGAACCAATGGCGATCATTACCACATCCGCACCGAAATTCTTAATATATTCCTCATCCGCTGCTGTCTGCAGACGTACATCGATCGGACGCTCCATAACACGGCGAATCATCAGATCCCGAAAATTACGAAGATCGTATTTTGCCTGATCATGATCCAGGAAATAGAGAATCCCTCCCAGACGGTCGGATTTTTCCACCAATGTTACTTCATGTCCGCGATCGCAGGCGTATCTCGCTGCGGAAAGTCCGGCAATTCCTCCGCCAATGACCAGCACTTTTTTTCTGCGTTCCGCCGGCGTGAAGCAGTCCGGCCGTTTCATGAATCCCATCCCTCTGGTTGCCGGATTGATCGTGCAGTATGCCTGCCATTCATGTGCGCCCGCACGTTTGGCATCCCGCTCCAGCTCCATTTCCTTGGTTATATGATACTTCTCCAGATAAGCCAGCTCCATCGGATGCTCATGGGATCCCGAATAACAGCGCATACAGCGTACACAGCGGTTGATATCGTCCGCCCTTCCCGCTGCAACCTTGTTCATGAAATCCGGATCGGCAAATGCCTGCCGTCCGACGATCACAAAATCCACAATATCATCAGCGATCAATTTCTCCGCATCCTCCGGCGAATTGATTCCCCCGATCACGCCCATCTTGACATCTCGTGGACATTTTTTTCGAATGATCTCTGCAGAATCCACGTTGCAGTTGTGTCTGGTATACAGACTGGAAAATTCCAATGTCCGATAGGATCGATAATAATGTCCGCTGGAAATATGCAGAATATCGACCAGCCCCGATAAATGGGTACTGAACTCCGCCACATCCTCGGCATCTGTTCCGCCCGGCCAGCGGTCGGATCCGGAAATACGAAGCTCGATCAGAAAATCTTCACCGACAGCATCTCTAACCGCACGCAAGACCTCCAGCGGGAAACGCATTCGATTCTCCAGTGATGCACCGCCGTATTCATCCTCTCTGGTATTCTCCAGCGGAGAAAGGAACTGGCTGAACAGCCAGCCGTGACCTCCGTGAATCAACACGCCGTCAAAGCCCGCATCCTTTGCATACAGCGCACAGTCACAGAAATCCCGGATCGTTTTCTCCATCATTTCTCTTGTGTAACCGATGACCTGCACTCCGTTTTCTTTGGTAAACGTAATCGGGCCCCAGGGATGTTTATTTTTTGCATGCGGTTCCCCAATTGAGCCCAGATGTGACAATTCCATCATAGCAATAGAATCTTCTGCTTTTATGATGTCCGCAGCTTTCTGTGCCCGCGGAAAAAATACACCGTTCCGAGCCGGAATGTCTACATTCTCAAAGCCCCTTGCCGCATCCGTGTCATTGACGGTTATCTCACCGGAGCATACCTCTGCAAATCCACCCTTGGCACGCTCTTCCAGCATATAGTAATACGGTGCATCCATACTCTTCACAAAGCTGAAAAATCCGGTCGGCGCAGCCAGCATCCGGTTCTTAAATTTTTTCCCTCTGATCGTAATCGGGCTTAATAAATGTTCATATCCGGCCATCATATCCCCCCATTTCTGTTTTCTATGTTCTCTTCAACTCTTTTCATACCGCTTCGATATATACTGCAGGTATCCTCATACATACGAATCGTTTGACGAATGGTATTCTCAAACAGATACCGCTTTTCAATTCCAATATATTTCTGTGCTTCTGCTATTCTTTCTGCCGGATGTTCGATCCAGTAATCGATTCTGGCTGCCAGCGTTTTTGCATCTCCTGCCGGATACAAGCTGTTTTCATTATCTGTGAATTGTGATGTTGCAGCCAGTTTGCCTGTGGCTATGATGGGAACGATTCCTGTGCAGACAGCCTCCATACAGGACATTCCTTCCACCTCAACTATAGCACTGTGGATATACAAGTCTGAAACAGCGAATAGTTCCCGCAATTTTTCCTGACTGTAAAATCCAAAAACAGGTTTCTTCTTAAGAATTCCTGCATGATACAGGAAAGCGGCTTTTTTCTTCAGGTGATGTTCTGTAGGTCCTTTTCCGGCAAAATGAAGCTGGATCCTATCTGCTTGCTTTATATACTTCATGGCATTCAGTAGTGTATCCTGATCTTTCTCTCTGGAAAATCTTCCTACACTCAAAATATGAATCGTGCCGGTTTTACTGTGCTTACGAACGACGGGGTTACAGCTCTCAGCCGTTATTCCATTGGAGATCACACGAAGTTCCGCCTGAAATCTCCATCTTTCCAACCGCTGTCTTACATTTTCCGTCGGACACTGTATCATCCTGCAATGGTTAAACACGGTATTTCTCCAGACAAGCATCGTCATATAATTGAACCATTTGCTGCGTTCCAAATATACGGATGCAAAAAGATTTTCCGGATGCAGATGATAGGTGGCAACACAGGGCTTCTTTTGTTTATCTGCAATCTTACATACAGCAATCTCCAGCGCAAACGGTTCTTCCAGATGGATAATATCCGCCCAGGAAACCGCCTGTTCAATGATTCTTTTATCTGTCTTTGCAAACTTATACCCCTGTTTGCTGATTACCCCTGCAAATACAGGTATTGTTTCATTCTTTAGCTGATAGAAAGGTTTTTCTCCTGAATCCGACTGTCCCGCTGATAAAACTCTGACTTCCATCCCCTTTTCACGAAGTGCCTGAATCGTGCGTCTAACAGATTTGGATAGACCGTTTCCAACTGTATATAGATTATTGATCACAAATACTATCTTCATACAATCTGTCTCCTCGAGCAAATCTCCAACTATATATACCATATCAGTTTTCCAAAGCTGGCACCAGTGTATACTTTAGACACTGACCTTGCGTCGACCGGAGCGAAGCGTAGACCTTGAACCTTGGGTTCAAGGCACGCTTCCTCCGGTCAAAAAAAGAGATCAGGTCTTACGACCTGGAACTGTGTGAGGAAGATGGGGTGAGACGGATTAAGAAAAAGGTCCGGTCGCCGAAGTGTGCGTAAGAGCTGCCGGTGGCAGGTCTGGAGCTGGACCTTTTTCCCGTCGAACCGACCGGCGATGGACATCCGGGGGATGTCCATCGCCGGTCGAAGTGGAACGAAGACCGAGGCATTTATGCCGAGGAGACCTTGAACCCTGAGTTCAAGGGACTCCTCGGCATAAAAAATAAGCCCCAAGCTCAACGCTTGGGGCTTATTTTTTAATGCGGAAGATGGGGCGCTACTCGTCCGGGGGACGAGCGTCTAGCGCCGACCGGCGCAGAACATCCAGTGGATGTTCGCTTTGCGCGGACCGAAGTGGAACGGAGACGCGAAGCATAGACCTTGAACCTTGGGTTCAAGGCACGCTTCCTCCGGTCAAAAAAGAGATCAGGTCTTACGACCTGATCTCTTTTTTGACCTGCGGAAGATGGGACTTGAACCCACACGATCTTAAGATCACAAGATCCTTAGTCTTGCTCGTCTGCCAGTTCCGACACTTCCGCATTTCGTATTCGATTTTTCGAACCGAAATTTATTTTATCTGTTACGTCTGCAAATGTCAATAGAAAATATAATTTTTCTTATTTTTCTTCTTATTATTGCATACACCCCATATCCGTTCCTCATAATTGGTTTTCCATTTTATCGCAGATACTTGCCTTAAAATCTTCCTAAACCATATAATGACAGTAAATCATCATATAAACCATACCATATACAAAGGACAATGCCTATGACGCCTGCAAATTGCCGGGAAGCGATCAAACAGCTCCCAATATTTCTCGCTTCTTCTGAAGTTACACGCGAGTATCTTCTGAACAATACCATTATTCGCACATGCAAAAAGAAGAACTATCTTTTTGAACTTCGCGACCCCGTCGATTCCGTTTATCTGCTGCTGGACGGCTTCGTTGTTTTGGATCGAGAAAGTGATTCCCATGGAATCAAAAGCATTTTTCTTCTTGGCAAAGGTGATCTTCTGAATGAAGTGATCCTGGACTCCAATACTGCTTCCGTAACCTGCCGGGCACTCTCCGACTGTACCGTCCTCTGTATCCCCAAAACGGTACTGCTGCATCTTATGGAGCAGGATTGGCAGCTGAATCAATATATTCTGCATTCCATGACAAAAAAGATCAGAAAACTGTATCGTCTGCTGGAAAGTACTACCCGAACGACTACACTCCGTCACCAGATTGCCTCCCGAATCTGGAAATTTGCCAACGATCATGGGGAGCAAACAGAGAATTTCCTTGTAATTCCATTTGATATGCGGATCACTCTTATTGCCGACTTTGTCGGCTCCAATCGGGAAACGGTATCCAGAATCATCAAAGAAATGAACGAGCTGCATATTCTGTCATTAAAAAACGGAACATGTATGATCTACGATATGGACAAACTGTTGGAATATAAGGATCATAAACTTTTTTAAAACGTGATACAGATCACGGAAGCAACTCGTATACAATGTTAAAATAAGAACAATGTGATTTATGGGTTTTTATAAAAAGGAGGTATTATGGGCTATCTTTTGAACAAACAGGCATTTAATGAAGTGCTTGAAAAACTCGGTGCTGCATATCGTCTGTATGCACCTGTACGCAAAGTCGGAGAAGGGCGTTTTACGGATGAAGATGTCATTCGCTACGACTTTATTTCCAAACTGGAGAACATCGAACTCGCTGAAAAATCGGATTACTCCTTTAAAGAACTGCTGACTCCGCTGTCACAGACACTCTTCTTCTTTACCGAGAATCAGACCAAGGAAGCCGATATGGACACCAGCGATGCCCTTATTTTCCTGCGCAGCTGTGATCTGCATTCCGTTAAGCGGCTGGATGACATCTATCTGAACAACAAATTTGAAGATCATTTTTATAAGAAGATCCGTGACCATGTCAAATTTGTTCTGATCGGATGTCCGCATTCCTTTGACAACTGTTTCTGTGTCGATATGGGCAGCAATATTTCCGAAGAGGGCTATCTCTTCTCTCTGGATGTTGACGGCGATACCGTGAAGGTAGATCTGAAAGATGAGTCTCTGCAGTCTGTTTTCGAAAGCGTTTCACACGAAACTGCTGATGTAATTCCGGAGCATGTAACCGCCAATGACGTACATGTTACGATTCCGGATGTAATTCCGAACAGCATTTATAAACATGATCTTTGGAACGAATATTCCGCACGCTGCATTGACTGCGGCAGATGTACGACGGTTTGTCCGACCTGTACCTGCTTTACCATGCAGGATACCTATTATACCGACAACGGGAAAGTAGGTGAAAGACGCCGTGTGGCCGGCTCCTGTATGCTCAACGGTTACACAACGGTTGCCGGCGGCGGACAGTACCGCAGAACCAACGGCGAGCGTATGCGTTTCAAAGTACTTCATAAAATCTATGACCATCGCAGACGTTTCGGCTACAACATGTGTGTAGGCTGCGGCCGCTGCGACGATGTATGTCCGGAATACATTTCGTTTTCCAATATCATCAACAAGGTAAACAAAGCAGTATCGGAGGAGAGATAATTATGAATGAACAGAACAATTTATATATACCTTTCACATCCGAGATTCTGGATGTAATCAAGCATACTGACAAGGAATATACTTTCCGCTTGAAATTTGAAGGCGAGTGCAGACCGGGACAGTTTTTTGAAGTATCTGTACCGAAATTCGGTGAAGCCCCCATCTCCGTGAGCGGAATCGGCAGAGATTTTGTAGATCTGACGATCCGCCGTGTCGGTGTTGTTACCAACGAAGTTTTTGAACATTACAAAGGTCAGTCTCTCCTGATGCGCGGACCATACGGAAACGGATTCGATGTAGATCTGTATACCGAAGGAGAAACCGTTGTCATCGCCGGCGGTACCGGTGTTTCTCCGGTACGCGGAGTTATCCAGGCACTGGCTGCCTCTTCCTCCCCATCAGATAAGCATGTCATCGTAGGATTCAGAAGCCCGGATGATATGCTCTTCCGTGATGATCTCGCAGACTGGGATGCGAAGCTTGATCTGACCCTTACTGTTGACGGTGCTCCGGAAGACTACAAAGGAAAGATCGGACTGGTAACCAAATACATTCCGGATCTTCCGATCAAAGACGTAACAAAGGCACAGGCAGTTGTTGTCGGACCTCCTGCAATGATGCGTTTTTCTGTTATGGGTCTTCTGGAAAAAGGTTTCCTTGAAGAAAATATCTGGGTATCCCAGGAACGCAAAATGTGCTGTGGTCTCGGAAAATGCGGACACTGCCGTATCGGTGATCAGTATGTCTGCATTGACGGTCCTGTATTTAATTACACCAAGAGCAAAGATATGATCGATTAAAGGAGGGTCCGTAATGTCTGTAGATATGAATACCAAGAAATTAAAAAAGAATGCCTTTCGTGTATCCAAGCACAGAGGTGAAACAGCATCCCGTGTACGTATCCCCGGCGGATTGATCAATGCAAAAAGCATGGCCAGAATCACAGAGATTGCCGAGAAATACGGAAACGGCTCCATCTTCATCACCAATCGCCAGGGTATCGAGATTCCGGGAATTGCCTTCGAAGATGTGGATGCTGTTAATAAAGAGCTCCAGCTTTGTATCGATGAAGCCGGCATCAATCAGGAAGAACGTGAAAAAGGCTTTCCTGCATCCGGTACCCGAAACGTCGTTGCCTGCCCGGGATCCAGACTCTGTCCGTTCGGCTGCTACGATACCACAGCCTTTGCTCAGAAAATGGAGGATCAGATCTTCCCGAATAACCGTCACTTCAAGATAGCTTTCACCGGATGCTCCAATGACTGTGCCAAAGTCCGCATGGACGACTTCGGAATCATCGGTATGACCGATCCCCAGTATGATGCGGACCGCTGCATCGGCTGCGGCCAGTGCGTAGATTACTGCAAGATCCGCTCTGTGGGTGCTCTGAAAATGGTGGGCGGCAAAGTCGTTCGTGATCAGGATCTGTGTATCGGCTGCGGCGTTTGTGTAGCCTACTGCCCGACTCGTGCATGGACCAGATCCAAGGAGCATTATTTCCGCGTTGTTCTTCTCGGCCGTACCGGCAAGAAAAACCCCCGCCTTGCCGAGGATTTTATGAAATGGGCAGATGAAGAGACGATCCTGAAAATGGTAAAAAATGCCTATGCCTATGTAGAGGAATACATTGATCCCAATGCGTACGAAACCAAGGAACACGTCGGCTATATTGTTGACCGTACCGGATTCGATGAATTCTATAAATGGATCATGAAGGACGTTACTCCGAATGAGAAATGCGAAGTAACCAACCGTCTGTACTGGGGCGGCAAACATTACGACAGAAGCAACAATATCAAACCGGCAGGTGTTAACGACATCCGCTAATCATAAAGCAGCGAGTATCTAACGAATCCGCTTCTGCAGCTGCTGTCCGCTGATACTGACATACTTCCTCACCGGATCTTGCAGAATGCAGCCTGAAAACTGCTGTGGAACTGCTGTGAACTGCTATAAACTATATAAAACACTCACACTTTATATCGGCTGTGAGTTATAATATATCCATGTAACCGCAACATAGCGCGAATCATAACACGATTCGCGCTATTCTTTCGATTAAAGGAATGAGAGCTTTCTTCCATTCTCTGAATTACCGCTATGAAAAACTATAATCAAACAAAACTCGCCTGCTATCTTGGTTTCATTACCCAGGCAATCGTTGCAAATTTTGCACCGCTTCTTTTTCTGAAGTTCCACCATGACTATCATATTTCCCTCGGAAACATCGCCATGATCTCCACCTGCTTTTTCTTTACCCAGCTTCTGGTTGATCTCTTCTGTGCCAGATATGTAGATCGTATAGGTTATCGTATCTGCATCGTTGTTTCCGAGCTCAGTGCAGCTCTTGGCCTGATCGGTCTGGCTTTTCTGCCGGATCTTCTTCCCTCACCATTCGCAGGCATTCTGATCAGTGTCGTTGTTTATGCCATCGGCAGCGGTCTGATCGAGGTACTATGCAGCCCGATCGTAGAAGCCTGTCCCTTTGAGAATAAGGAGGCGACCATGAGCCTTCTGCATTCCTTTTACTGCTGGGGAAGTGTCGGAACAATCGCCGTTTCCACTCTCTTCTTTGCCTTATTCGGAATCAACAGCTGGCGCTGGCTGGCAATCCTGCTTGCCCTGATCCCGGCTTTCAACATTTACAACTTTGCCGTTTGTCCCATCGAGCATCTGGTTGATGAAAACGAAGGCATGTCTATCAAAGAACTGTTCTCCATGCCTCTCTTCTGGGTCGCATTGATCCTGATGGTCTGCTCCGGAGCCTCTGAGCTGTCCATGTCTCAGTGGGCATCTGCTTATGCCGAATCCGCTCTCGGATTATCCAAAACACTGGGAGATCTTGCCGGTCCCTGCATGTTTGCTGTAACCATGGGAATTGCCCGTATGATCTTCGGAAAATATGGCGGCCGGCTGGATCTGACACGGTTCATGGTCGGCTCCGGCATCTTATGTGTAATATGCTATCTGATGGCCTCCCTATCGAAAAGTCCGCTCATCGGTCTCATCGGCTGTATTCTCTGCGGTTTTTCTGTTGCTATCATGTGGCCTGGAACCATCAGTATCTCTTCCGCCAAATTCCCCCGCGGCGGCACCGCCATGTTTGCTCTTCTTGCCATGGCCGGCGACATGGGCGGGAGCATCGGACCGGCTGTTGTCGGACGGATTACACAGTACGCCGATGACAGTATCCGAATCGGACTTCGGGTCGGACTTGTTTTTCCCTGTGTCCTGCTTCTCATGCTGCTGATCATAAAGAAATCAGTGCCTGCCAAACATAAATAATGTCTGCAGTGGAAACAAAGACTACAATTTTGCAATGAAAAAGAATGATTATCCTACTGTCTGCGATATACTAATAATACAGTTAGATATATTTACCGCTGCTGCAAACATGCATTCATCAACGGTAAAATACCAGGATTTTTCACTACTTTTATTCAGGAGGAAGCAAAATGGCTAAGATTAAAGCTGGTGTAAGCTTATACAGCTTACAGGATCAGTATCTGACAAAGAAAATGTCCCTGGAAGATATTCTGCACTACGTAAAGGATTGCGGAGCTGAAGGTGTTGAGATTCTCCCAGACCAGATGTTAAAAGGTGCTCCGGAAATATCCGACGAGCTTCTTGCAGACTGGAAGCGTATGATTGCAGAAACCGGACTGGAACCGGTCATCTCCGATGTATTCTTGAATACCAATCTGTACAAAAATCGTACACTGACCAAACGGGAATGTATCGATCTTCTGATCAAGGAAATTCAGCTGGCTAATAAACTGGGAATGAAACTGATCCGTCTGGTTTCCATGGTTCCTGCATGGGTAATCGAACCGCTGCTTCCGTATTGTGAAAAATATGATGTCACGATTGCCATTGAGATCCATGCGGGCATGGCTTTCGACGTACAGGCTACCAATGAGTTTATCTCCGAGGTGAAACGTCTGAATTCCAGATATGCAGGTCTTGTCATTGATACCGGAATCTTCTGCCGCAGATTCCCCCGTGTGATCCGCGAATATGAGATCAATAACGGCGCCAGCAAAGAAATGTTCGATTTCTGTGATGCTCTCTTCGAGAAAGGTACCGATCTGCATGCCGAATCGATTCGCAACGGAGGAAAACTTCCGGAGGAATTCCTGGCAACCTGGAAGACACATGAAGATCAGCTTTTCGGACCGCTTTGCGACGGATATGAAAGTTATCCCTTTGAGGTAATGGACGATCTGCTTCCCTATATCAAGCACTTCCATATGAAAATGTTTGAAATGACACCGGAAGGACCGGAGTATTCCATTGATTTCAAAGGATTGGTTCAGTATCTGCATGATCACAACTATGAAGGTTATCTGTGTACCGAGTATGAAGGCAACCGCTTTACTCTTCCGGGAAAACCAACGGTTGAACGTGAACAGGTAGCTATGAACATGAAATACATCCGAAAATGTATTGATGAGATTTGCGGTTAAGGAGGGTCGATCGATGTTTGATAATAATGTATTTTTAGAGAATTCCTGCAAAAATATTGAGGCTGACGGATCAATTACCGGTTTTGAACTTCAGACAAACATTACATATTACCGTGGAATCCCGCTCTCCATGCTGGAATATGTTCATGTTGTATTGGATGATGAAGCGATCCCGGATGAATCCCTTCAGGTTTCTCTGGACCGGACGGACTGGTTCACCTTAAAAGAAGCCGAGACCGTTACCACATACAAATGGGAGTATGGTGATCCGCTCTATATTCGTGTCAACTATGCCGGCGGTCTTTCCAAAGGAACACACAAAATCAAACTTACGGTTGCCGTAAGAACCGCTTATATTCCGATTCCTCTTGAAGGAACGAAAGAGCGCATTGTAGAGATCGCATAAGCAGCTCTGTATCCACAAATATATACTGCTCTGCGAGCTATGTTATAAAGAACCGGAAAAATAACCATCAAAAAAAGGGCTCTAAAATAAATGTTGGGGCGCGATTCATCAATCATTATCAAGAT
>JAUNAK010000034.1:4882-27077 GCA_030527665.1 Eubacteriales bacterium | reverse complement strand
GGGGTCTGGCGCACCGCCTCCCACAGGGCCTCCGCCCGCTCCGGGGGCTGAAGGATGGCGCCGCCGATGCCCAGGTGGTAGCCCAGGCGTAAATATTTTTGGGCGGTATCCGCATCGCCGTTGAAGCAGTGGATCACGCCCCCCAGCCTTCGGGCCGGGTGCCATTTCAGGATCCGCAGGGCGGGCCGGTGGGCCATCCGCACATGGAGGATCAACGGCAGTCTCAGCCGCCGGGCAAGCCCCAGCTGGTAGAAAAACCACAGATGCTGCCGGAGCCGGTGCTGCTGCTTTAGCAGGAGCCGGAGCCGCTTTCTTCTTGAATCCATCCTTCGGGATGAAATTGAAGAGCCAGATTACAAGGATCAGGAACAGCAGGATCGCAAATACGGTTGCAAGTCCTACTACCATGTTCTGTGCAGCCTGAGAAATCTTCTCATTGAAGGAATAGTTGATGTTCATCTCATAGTTCTTCGGCATAGGAGCTTGAACTTCAAGACCCTGAGAAGCTCTGCGTACATAGTCATGTACTTCTTCTGCATCGTAGTACATAAGAACCGTAGCGGTATATTTCTCAAACTCAACTTTTTCCGTACAGATCAGCTGTTCTTTGTTTTCTGTAATTACAGCAGACTCTTTATCGATAGATTTGAACGCTCCGACCGTATCTCTGTCTTCGGTCCAGGATGTTACAAATACCTCGTAGAATCCGCCCTCTTCTTTTGCCAGCTCCAGCATTTCATCCGGTGTAGCATACAGCTGCTCCAGATAGTAAGCTGTCATTTCCGGCAGGAGCATCTCTGCTTCCGGCTCGATCTCTGCGAATGCAGGAACGGCAGAAACAAGAAGCATCATTGCGGATACCAGCACAAGAAGAAGTTTTGAAAATCTTCTTTCCAATTTCTTCATATTAAATCCTCACTTAGACTGTTCCGTGTTTTCTGTCCGGAGCATACTCTCTCTTTGTGAAGAGCATATCAATTGCACCGATCAGGTATTTTCTTGTCTCTGCTGCATCGATAACGGTGTCTACATATCCTCTAGCAGCAGCGGACTCTACGCTGTTCTGAAGCGCATCATATTTAGCAGCTTCTGCTGTGATCACCTCACCGCCTTTGCCGTCAAACATGATCTTTGCAGCAGCTGTAGCATCCATCATACCGATCTTTGCATCCGTCCATGCGTATACAAGGTCAGCGCCGATGGATTTGCTGTTCATGGTCAGGTATGCACTTCCGAATGCTTCACCTGTAATAACGTTAACCTTCGGAGTTGTTGCATTTGCAAATGCGAAGGTCATCTTTGCAACAGCGTCTGCCATGTTTGCTTCGGAGCATTTCGCAGCTTTGAAGCCTTTGGTATTGGTAAATGTTACGACCGGAATGGAGAATGCATCACAGAAGTTCACAAACTCTGCAGCTTTCTTAGCACCTCTTGCGCTGATCTCCTTGCCGAACTCCTCAGCTTTATTTCCTTCTGCATCATAGAGAACTGCACGGTTTGCTACACAGCCTACGGTGTATCCGTTTAATTTGATGAAAGCAGTTACCATATCACGTCCGAAGAACGGTTTTGCTTCTGCTACAACACCGCTGTCGCTGATTCTCGGAAGAAGAAGAGCCGGATCCTCAGCACATGCTGCAAGATCAGCACATACGCGGTTCAGATCATCGGTGCACTCTGCATAGCTCATGTCATCCTCATTGTTGGACGGAAGCATGGAAACCAGTCCGCGGATCTGACCGAGGATCTCCTCCTCTGTACCGCAGCCATCGATAGCGCCTGCCTCTTTGCCCTGGAAATCGCAGCCTGCAGTATTGCATTTTGCTTCGGAATTTCCCGGGATCGCATTCGGAGAGTTAACAAAAAGCTGTGCTTTCTTGGACTCCATGAATGTGAAATCAGCCAGTGCCTGAGAAATAGCCATTCCGCCGCCGCACATTCCGAAGATGCCTGTGATCTGCGGAACAACACCGGATGCGTTTGCCTGTGCCATGTAAACCTCACCGAAAGCGTTCAGACCATCGGTAGCCTCCTCCAGACGAAGACCTGCGCAGTCTACAAGACCGATAACCGGAGAACCGGTTTTGCATGCAAGACGATAGATGTTTACGATCTTTCTGGCATGCATCTCACCCATTGTACCTTTCAGTACAGAAGCGTCCTGACTATATACGTATACCGGTTTTCCATCGATCTGTCCGTATCCGGTTACTACGCCATCAGAAGGAGCTTTCTTCTCAGTCATGTTGAAATCTGTAGTTCTGGCAGTTACACCAGCACCGATCTCAACAAAGCTGTTTGCGTCAAGAAGAGAATCAATTCTCACCCTTGCCGTACTTTGAACGTTGTTGCTCATAGTGTTACCTCCATCAATGTTTTTGAAACAATTTTTCACTCATCTATCATAAATGATTTATTGTGATAATTCAACAAATATTAAATTCCAAAACAGCAAATTTGCTGTTCTCTTCCGACATATTTTTGGCACTTTTACAATTTGACAGCCCATCCCTTCCTGTTTTTCCTGTTTTTGCTAAAACAAAAGCGCGTCCATCGGACCTTCTCTTTGCATGTATGCAAAAAAATAATGTATAAAAAAAATAATGCATATTTCCTGAAAAATATGCATTACACCTTCACTATTATACATCTACGGAAACATTCAGTTCCGCTTCTGCCTCCGCCTTGAAATCTTCGATCTGCAGAGGCGTCAGTTCCGGAAGATCCGTCGTTGAATCCACACCAAAATACCGAAGAAACTTTTCCGTAGTTCCGAACAGGATCGGCCGTCCGGGAACATTCAGCCGTCCCAGTTCCTGCACCAGTTCATACTCCATCAGCTTATTCACTGCATGTTCCGAGCTTACACCGCGGATCTGCTCGATCTGTGCCTTCGTAACCGGCTGCTTATAGGCAATGATCGACAGGGTCTCCAGTACAACATCCGACAGCGAAGGCTTTTTCGGATGACTTGCGATCTTGATGAGCTGCGGATAATACTCTTTTCTTGTACTCAGCTGGTAGGAATTCTCCATGCACAGCAGCTGGATTCCGGAAGACGGTGTATCGTATTTTTCACGTAATGCCGCAAGCAGTTTGGCAGTTTTGGCCTCTGTACGATCAACGACCTGTGCCAGACGGGAAATCTCCACCGATTCTCCCATGGCAAACAGAACTGCTTCCAGTGCAGCCATAGCTTCCTCGTCTCCCAGCTTTATTTCCTCTTCCTTTTTCGTTTCTATATGTTCGTTTTCCATGGTTCTCCCATCTATTCATGTATCAACCGTAGTTTTCTGCATTCTCTCCGCCAGCACCTTCACGATAGGCATCACTGACAAGTGAGGTGTCATGCTCATCCTCCAGAGACTCGATCTCAATGTCCCCGAAAACAGCATCCTGTTCGCAATGCACTTTTCCAAGCTTCATCAGCTCCAGTACTGCCAGAAAAGTAACGACCACCTGCATCTTGCTGTGCTGTTCCTTCAAAAGAGAACGGAAAGAGACTTTCCTTTTCTTTCGGACCATGATCTCAACGAAATCCAGTTTATCCGCAAGTGATACTTCGTCCCGTTCAATATGGCCGAATTTGCTTCGAATCGGGTCGATCTTGTCCTCCTGCCGTTTCAGCACAAACTCATAGATCTCATGTAGTCTTTCCAGCGTAACATTCTTCAGCAGGTCTTCGATTTTGACTTCCGGCCGGTATTTTACTACTTCCGGAGGAAGCTGTGTTTTTCTTGTTACAACATCTCCGGCATTTTCCAGATACTCACGAAGCTGCCGGGAGATCTCCTTATATTCTTTGTATTCCAGAAGCTGGCGAACCAGTTCTTCACGCGGATCGACTTCTTCCCCTTCTTCATCTACTTCCTTCGGCAGCAGCATACGGCATTTGATATCGATCAGCGTTGCTGCCATAACCATGAATTCACTGGTGATATCCATATCTTCCTTATCCATGGCACGCACATAATCCAGATACTGGTCGGTGATCATGGCGATCGGAATATCATAGATATCGATCTTATTTTTTTCGATCAGGTTTAAAAGTACATCCAGCGGACCCTGATACGCTTCAAGATTTACCGGGATAGCCACAATTGATTCCTACCTCTCATTAATCATTACATACAGTCCGTAACCCCGCCATCTGCAGGATCGTATTAAATACCACTGTTCTGTCTGACGTACATCAGATTCAGCCGCACAAAACGGCAGCTTACTGATTGACATACAGATTCAAAAAAACAATTTCTCTTGGATTGTTGATCCGCACAGGTATCGTATGCTCGCCGCAGCCGGAACTGACCAATGCATTTCTGCCGTTTCGAACAAACAATCCATGCGCGATGGGTGTAAACAGATGAAAATCCGGGCTGATCACGCCGTGATGCTGTCCCAGACGCATCACACCGCCATGATAATGACCGGAAAGCGACAGATCTGCTCCCCACGCCTGGTAGGTGCGCAGATAAAACGGATTATGTGCCAGCAGAATATTAACCGCATTCCGTTTCGGTTTTCCGACGGCTTCCTGTATTTCCGGCTTTGGCAGTTTTTCTCTCGATAAACGCTTATAATACTTCTTATCCAGATCGTATCCGGCTATATGCAGCGGAATACCGTTCACTGCAGCATCCCTGTATGCATTTTCCAGCCAGTACAACGGATATCGTTTCGAATCCGAATCCTGTTTTTCCGGCTGTTTTTTACCAGTCGTCACGTCTGTACCGGTAAGCTCCAGTTTCTTCTTATACTGTTCATACATATCTCCGTATGTTTCCGGATAAAGAAACAGACGATATTCATGATTACCGGTGCCCATGTACACCGGTGCACAGGTACGCAGTTCCCGCATAAAATCCAGTGCAGGCCGGCAGGATACTCCCGGTCTGGCTACCAGCATATCCCCTCCGCAGAAAATAACATCCGGTTTTTCCCTTCGAAGCATTTGAAGGATCTGTGCTGTTTCCTCCTTGCCGGCAGTATTGTGCATATCTGTCAGATACGCAGCTTTCAGATATCCCTTCGGCAGTTCTTTTCTGTTTATATGGATCTCGTATGTTTCCGGTACATAAGAATGCATTTCCAATCCCTCAGTATCCAAGATTCTTTTTCTGTTCAAGCCGAGCTTTTCTTTCTATAATAAATGCTGCATGGCGCAAAGTCCTGCTATTCTTTTATCATACAAAGAAAAGCTCTGGCAGCATGCTGTCAGAGCTTTCAATGTGCACTTAATTAATTATATTTACGCTTTCTAGCAGCTTCGGATTTCTTTTTACGACGAACACTCGGTTTCTCGTAGTGCTCTCTTTTACGGATCTCCTGCTGAATGCCAGCCTTTGCGCAGCTGCGTTTAAATCTACGTAAAGCGCTATCCAGTGTTTCGTTTTCTTTTACGATAACGTTTGCCATATGCCCAAACCAAACCTCCCTCCAGTTGTAAGATTGTGCCAAATACAACTGTTTGGGTATTTTGCACTCTTTCAATTATAACAGAACATTCGTAAACGTCAATAGGTTTTTGAATATTCTTTTATCATTTAATCAAAGCTTCCAGTGCACCGTAAGATGCCTCGATTGCCTCTCCGATCCTGGATGCATCTTTGCCGCCGGCCTGTGCCATATTCGGACGGCCGCCGCCGCCACCGCCTACGATCTTCGCTACGGTTCCAACCAGCTTGCCTGCATTAGCGCCCTTCTTTACAGCCTCATCGGAAGCCATGCACATCAGGTTTACTTTTCCTGCATTATCGGCAATCAGAAGGATCACACTGCCTGCAACTTTCTGCTTCAGATCATCACCCAGATTTCTGAGCTCGTTCATATCCACATCTTTCAGTGCAGCTGCAACAAACGGTACACCCTTGATATCTTTTACATTATCCAGAACATTTCCGAGAGCGGATTTTGCTTCCTTGCTCTTCATTGCTTCCAGCTCGCTCTTCAGCGCCTTATTCTCCTCCTGGAGTTTACGAATCTGGTCACTCAGAGACGCCGGTGTGGTCTTCAGCTGTGCAGCAGCCTGGTTCATCTGTGCTTCCAGATTCTCATAATATTTGCGGACATTCTCGCCGGTAAGCGCCTCGATACGACGTACGCCGGCTGCTACACCGTTCTCGGAAAGGATCTTGAACTGCCCGATCTGAACGGTATTCTTCACATGGGTACCGCCGCAAAGCTCAGTGGAGAAATCACCCATTTTTACAACGCGAACTTCATCACCGTATTTCTCTCCGAAGAGGGCCATTGCGCCGCTCTTCTTTGCCTCATCCAGACTCATAACTTTGGTCTCAACATCCAGCTCGGCAGTGATCTGCTCGTTTACGATCTTCTCTACGGCAGCGATCTCCTCAGCGGTCATAGCCTGGAAATGGCTGAAGTCAAAACGGGTACGGGCAGTATCCTGGAAAGAACCTGCCTGCTCAACATGAGTTCCAAGAACCTCACGAAGTGCCTTCTGAAGAAGATGTGTAGCACTGTGGTTGCGGCAGGTAGCCATACGCTTCTCTGCATCCACCTTCAGTGTTACGGTATCATCCGTCTTGAACATACCTTTTACTACCTTACCGATATGGGCAACCTTGTTGCCGCCTACATGTTCGGTTGCGGTTACTTCGAATACAGCAGCACCCGCTCCAAGTGCGGTACCCTCTGCGTTTTCATCACCGATCACGATCAGACCGGTATCTCCGTTCTGTCCGCCCATGGTTCCGTAGAACGGTGTCTCGTAGGTAATGATCGCACCGGCCTGTCCGTCGGAAAGTGCACCGGCGATCACATCCTCTTCCTGCTCTTCGGAAGCGAATGCAGCGATTGCAAAGATCTTGCTTTCAGCTGTTGTTTTGTCATAGCCGATAAATGCAGTGGAGACAGCCGGATCCAGCTCTTCGTATACGGTAGCGGCAGCTCCCATATAGGTAGCGGATTTTCCGGACTTTTTGCGGTCTTCACGGGCAGTGTCTTTCTGTTTCTGCATGGCAGCCAGGAAGCTCTCTTCGTCTACGGTGAAGCCTTTCTCCTCCAGGATCTCCTTGGTATTATCCAACGGGAATCCATAGGTATCGTACAGCTTGAATGCATCCTCACCGGACAGTACCTTGCTGCCGGAAGCAGTCAGTGCATCCTCCATGCTCTGCAGAATATCCATACCCTGCTCATAGGTCTTCTCGAATTTATCTTCTTCAGCCTGAATCACATTCAGGATAAAGTCCTTCTTCTCTTCCAGCTCCGGATAACCGTCCTTGGAGCCTGCGATCACATTCAATGCCAGTGTTGTCAGGAAGGAACCTTTGATTCCCAGTTTTCTTCCGTGACGAACTGCACGGCGGATGATACGGCGAAGTACATAGCCGCGTCCGTTATTAGACGGCATGATACCATCGGAGATCATGAAGGTCATGGATCTTGCGTGGTCGGTACAGATACGTACGGAAACATCGCTTTCTGCAGTCTCCGGTGTTCCGTAGCTGATGCCGCCGGCAAGCTCGCAGATGGTGTCACGCAGAGATTTCAGTGTATCTACATCAAAGATAGATCCCACTTCCTGAACAGCAACAGCCAGACGCTCCAGACCCATACCGGTATCGATATTCTTCTGAACAAGATCTGTGTAATTACCCTTGCCGTCGTTATTGAACTGGGAGAATACGATGTTCCATACCTCCATGAAACGATCACCTTCGCCGCCCATTACATCTTCCGGTCCATCGCCGAAAGCCGGTCCTCTGTCATAGTAGATCTCCGAGCAGGGACCGCAGGGACCGGAACCATGCTCCCAGAAGTTGTCTTCTTTTCCGAAACGGTAGATTCTCTCTGCCGGAACGTGCATATCATTCAGCCAGATGTTGTAGGATTCGTCATCATCGACATAAACAGACGGATACAGTCTGTCAGCATCCAGACCTACAACCTCGGTAAGGAACTCCCATGCATACGGAATGGCTTCTTTTTTGAAATAATCACCGAAAGAAAAGTTTCCGAGCATCTCAAAGAATGTACCGTGGCGAGCAGTCTTTCCTACATTTTCCAGATCGCCGGTACGAATACATTTCTGGCAGGTGGTAACACGGGTTCTCGGCGGGATCTCCTGACCGGTGAACCAGGGCTTCATCGGAGCCATACCGGAGTTAATGATCAGAAGGGAGTTGTCGTTGTGCGGAACAAGCGAAAAGCTGTTCAGACGCAGACAGTTCTTCTCTTCAAAGAAAGAAAGGAACATTTCACGGAGCTCGTTTACTCCGTATTTCTTAATTGGTGCCATATTGATCTCCTTCCGGGGATTCGTAAACTCTGCAGATGTCTACGAATTCCTTCTTTTAATATATGGATACTGCCTGTTCACAGTCCCATGAAAAAACAAAAATCCGTACGCGCTATAGATACACGTACGGACTCTATAATACCACGAACCTGTTTTGTTCGCAATTTATTTTACGATAACCTTTTTGATGTTCTTTTTACCCTTCTTAATGAGGAGTCCCTCTTCCGGGATATCGGCTTTCTTTACTTCGTATTTGATGTCATCGATCTTGTCATCACCTACGGAAATACTGTGATCCTTATCGATCGCACGGCGTGCCTCGGAACGGGACTTGCACTGCTCGGTCTTCACCAGAAGGTCCATGATCTCGATTGCTTCATTCTCATTGAAATCCTCAGCCGTCAGTTCTACGGACGGAACGGTATCCAGACTTCCGGCACCCATGAAGATTGCCTTTGCACCGGCCTCTGCCTTCTTGGCCTCATCATCACCGTGAACAAGAGAAGTCAGCTCGTAAGCCAGAATACTCTTTGCAGTATTCAGCTGTGCACCTTCCCACTTGTCCATCTCATCGATCTGCTCCAGCGGAAGGAATGTCATCATACGCAGGAATTTCAAGACATCACTGTCATCTACGTTTCTCCAGTACTGGTAGAAATCATACGGTTTGTATTTGTCCGGATCCAGCCATACAGCACCGCCGGCTGTCTTACCCATCTTGGTTCCGTCGGATTTGAGAAGAAGGGAAATAGTCATTGCATACGCATCTTTCTGAAGTTTCTTACGGATCAGATTGATACCGCCAAGCATGTTGGACCACTGGTCATCACCGCCGAACTGCATCTGGCAGCCGTAATCCTGGTACAGTCTGTAGAAGTCGTAGCTCTGCATCAGCATGTAGGAGAATTCCAGGAAGGAAAGTCCGTCCTGCATACGGTTCTGGTAGCAGCGTGCACGAAGCATCTCATTTACATTGAAACTGGATCCGATATCTCTCATGAAATCCAGGAAGTTCAGATCGCGCAGCCAGTCACCGTTGTTTACGATCTGTGCTTTCCCCTCACCGAAATCGATGAAACGGGACATCTGTTTTTTGAAGCACTCTACGTTATGATCGATTCTCTCCACGGTCATCATGCTTCTCATATCGGAACGTCCGGACGGATCACCGATCATCGCTGTACCGCCTCCTACAAGGGCGATCGGCTTATTGCCTGCTGCCTGCAGTCTCTTCATAAGAAGCAGAGCCATAAAGTGACCTACATGCAGAGAATCTGCAGTCGGGTCGAAACCGATATAGAAGGTTGCCTTTCCGGCATTGATCATCTCTGCGATCTCTTTCTCGTCGGTAAGCTGTGCAAGAAGTCCTCTTGCAACCAGTTCATCATAAAGTTTCATTGTTATTTCCTCCTTAATTCAAATATCCCTGATGCATCATGGGGTTTCTGCCGTTTTCCATTACCGCGCAAATGCACACTGCCATTTACGTCCGAATCGAAAACTTCGCCTGGATCGGAGCAAAAAAAACGCTCCCATCCTAATTCTCATTTAGGACGAAAGCTCTCTTCCGTGTTACCACCTAAGTTCACAATATCCTCACGGATATTGTCTCAGCGGGTGCTCTGTATATACTTTCTGTCTACTCACTGCCGTAGAGGCTGGAGTCATACACTGACCGATATACAGGAATACCCCGGCACTTGTAACGCATGCCACCGCGCTGCAGTCTACTTATCTTCGAACGAGTTTCAGACACATCTGTTTCTGTGCCGTTATCCGTGCCGCTTCTTTTCGATGCAGGGCTCCGAGATGTATTCGTAATCGCTTCCGCATGCGCCTCTCACCTGCCGGCAGCTCTCTGAATGTTTTCCCGATCACTACTTCTTCTCTTCATTGCCTTTTCCATATGCAGTTGACAGTGTATCATCCAGCTGCAGATACCTGTCACCTATAGGATAGAAGTATACCGACTGGTACATGTAAAGTCAAGCTTTTGTTCATACAGAAAAGGGGCCTTTCCGATATCCGGAAAAGCCCCTTTATTGATAATACTATATCCTTTTATTTCACTACAAAGTTCAGAATACGTCCGGGAACATAAACCTCTTTAACAAGTGTTTTTCCTTCCAGGAACTTAGCAACGTTCGGGTCAGCTTTACCGATTGCCAGAGCTTCTTCTTTGGAGATGTCTACCGGCAGTTCAACAGTACCGCGAACTTTTCCGTTAACCTGAACACCGATCTCTTTTACAGCATCTTTGGTCTTCTCCACATCATAGGTCGGCCATTCGGATACGGTAAGGAAGGTCTTTCCGTCCGGGTTCATTCCCAGGAACTCCCAGATCTCTTCGGTCATATGCGGAGCAAACGGAGAAAGCAGCTTAATGAAGGCGATCAGGTCAGCCTTGGTGATGCTTCCCGCCTTTGTGAACTCGTTCAGAAGACTCATCATGGCAGCGATCGCTGTATTGAACTTCATGTTCTCGATATCTTCGGATACCTTCTTGATGGTCTTGTGCAGACTGGATTCCAGTTTCGGATCCTCTTTCTCTGCTGTTGCAATGTCTGTCAGGTTTGCTACACGATCCAGGAATCTCTTGCATCCTTTTAGAGACTCATCGTTCCACGGAGCGGCACTTGCATAATCACCCATGAACATGACATAGGTACGAAGTGTATCTGCACCGAACTCATTAACGATATCGATCGGATCGATAACGTTTCCCTTGGACTTGGACATCTTCTCTCCATCCGGTCCGAGGATCAGTCCCTGGTAGGATCTCTTTGCATACGGCTCCGGCATGCTTACTTCACCGATATCGTACAGGAATCTGTGCCAGAATCGGGAATACAGCAGATGGCGGGTAACATGCTCCATACCGCCGTTGTAATGGTCAACCGGCATCCAGTAATCCAGTTTCCTGCGGTCTGCAAAAGCGTTCTCGTTATGCGGATCGCAGAAACGCAGGAAATACCAGGAGGATCCTGCCCACTGCGGCATGGTATCGGTCTCTCTCTTTGCCGGTCCGCCGCATTTCGGACATCTGCAGTTTACAAACTCTTCGATCTTCGCCAGCGGAGACTGTCCGTCTGTTCCCGGCTCGAAGTTCTTGACCGGCGGAAGCTCCAGCGGAAGTTCTTCTTCCGGAACGGTTACGGTTCCGCACTCCGGACAGTGAACCAGCGGAATCGGCTCACCCCAGTATCTCTGACGGTTGAATGCCCAGTCTTTCATCTTGTACTGTACACCCATATGTCCGATGCCAAGTTTGGAGAGCTCCTCCAACATACGTGCAATGGAATCCTTCTTGTTGGTGAATCCGTTCAGAATACCGGAGTTGATCATTACACCGTCACCGGTATATGCTTCTTCATCGATATTTCCGCCCTCGATGACCTGAATGATCTCCATGCCGAATTTCTTGGCGAATTCATAGTCACGCTGATCGTGTGCCGGTACAGCCATGATCGCACCGGTACCATAGCCCATCATTACATAATCGGCGATAAACAGCGGGATCTCTTTTCCGGTGATCGGATTGATGGCTGCAAGTCCTTCGATTTTTACACCGGTCTTCTCTTTGACAAGCTGTGTACGTTCAAACTCTGTCTTCTTCGCACACTCTTCACGATATGCTTCAACGGCATCCCAGTTCGTGATGCGCTCTTTATATTTATCCAGAACCGGATGCTCCGGAGCTACTACCATGAAAGTTACACCGTACAGAGTATCGCATCTGGTCGTGTAGATCTCCAGTTTCTCATCGGTATCTGCCAAAGCAAAATTAACGAATGCACCGGTGGATTTTCCGATCCAGGAAACCTGCTGCTGCTTAATGCTTTCCGGATAGTTGACATCATCCAGACCGTTCAGAAGCTTATCTGCATAATCAGTGATTCGCAGAAACCAAACATCCTTGGACAGCTGCACTACATCACTGTGGCAGATATCACACTGTCCGCCCTGGGAATCCTCGTTGGACAGAACTACCTTGCAGTGCGGGCAGTAGTTAACGAGTGTCTTGGAACGGAATACCAGTCCATTCTCGTACAGCTTCTCAAAGATCCACTGTGTCCATTTGTAGTAATCCTTTCTGGATGTGGCAAACTCACGATCCCAGTCAAAGGAAAAACCGGTCAGCTTCAGCTGCTCGGTGAAATGAGCAATGTTTTTCTCGGTGATATCGTGCGGATGTGTATTGGTCTTGATCGCATAGTTCTCTGCCGGCAGACCGAAGGAGTCAAAACCGATCGGGAACATAACATTGTATCCCTGCATTCTTCTCTTTCTGGAGAGAACCTCGATACTGGAATATGCTTTGATATGACCTACGTGCATACCTGCGCCTGACGGATACGGAAACTCTACCAGTCCGTACCACTTCGGTTTTTCCGAGAAATCAACAGCCTTGAAAGTTTCATTCTCTTCCCAGGCTTTCTGCCATTTCGGCTCAATTCTTTTAAAGTTATATTTCATGATCTGTACCTTCTTGCATCTAGATTATGTATTACAGAAACAATATTCCACAATGTTTATTATTATCACCCATGCATGCAGGATGTGTCAACCTTTTCCTTCTTCCTCAGAACACAGAAAGGATGTGATCCGCAGCGTATCACATCCTTTCCCTGTTCGAAATCCCGCCTCATTCTCTATCGATCATAGAGGCAGATCCTATCTCTTGCTTCTGTATTCCATTTTTCCTTAAATATCCAGTGCGGCATGGTATCCCCAGTATACCGCATTCGTGATCGTCGATACTTTCGCAGCATCACCGATCACCCGGACATACGGAGCACAATCCATAAGGGCTTCGACAACATCCGTTCTGGAACGCTGTCCAAGAGCACAGATAACGGTACTGCCTTCTACAAGCACCTGTTTTCCATCCGCATCTTCGCAGACAATTCCCTGTTCGGTTACTTCGACTCCGCGATAGCCGGTATGCACAGATGCATACTTATCGATCTCCTTCAGCAGCAGCGGACGATGCCGAACATTTGCATCCGGGGCCAGCTGGTCACGCATCTCTACGATCTCGACCTGTTTGCCTTCCCGTCCCAGATGAACCGCACATTCACAGCCTGCCAGACCGCCGCCAAAAACTACGACTTTATCTGTGCATTTATCTTTTTCTTTATAGTAGTTATTTACTACGATCACATTTGCACCGGTCTCTCCCTTCAGTCCCGGAATCGGCGGAACAAGCGGAGAAGAACCAACGGCAATGATCAATGCGTCCGGAGCCTCTTTCTCCACGTATTCGGGAGTAACTTCCACTCCTGTCCGGATCTGTACTCCTGCCTTGCGCGCAAGGATCTCATATGTACCGCTCAGTTCATACATCTCATGTTTAAACGGAAGTGCCTGCTCACTCTTCAGAATTCCGCCAAGTTCCTCTTCCTTCTCACAAAGAATGACATCGTGTCCTCTGCGTGCTGCTGTATACGCAGCATATAATCCTCCCGGACCGCCTCCGGCAACCAGAACCTTTTTCTTAACCGGTGCCGGATAAACCTCTACGCCGTCCATCTCCCGTCCGATCAGCGGATTGACCGTACATCTTCTGGTGGAAGTTGCAGCACGCTCTGCCATACAGGTAAAGCAGCGCAGACATCTGACGATCTCGTTATCCCTGCCTTCCACTACCTTGCGAGGAAGCTCCGGATCTGCCAGCAATGCTCTTCCCATATATACGATATCTGCTTTTCCGCTTGCAATGATCTCCTCCAGCTGAGCCGGATCATTTAAACCGCCAAGGGTTGCAACCGGCTTGGAGACATGTTTTTTGATTGCCTCGGCAAGAAATACATTTCTTCCGTGCTCTTCAAACATGGAAGGATGGGTGATACCGAAGGTCTTCTGGTAGGTTCCTGCAGAAACATGAATAATATCTACATAGGGTTCGATTGCTTTTGCAATCTCAATGCCTTCTTCGATTCCATATCCGCCTTCGCAGAATTCGGCTCCGCTCATACGGAACTCGATCGGGAAGAACGGACCGACAGCTTCACGTACCGCTGTCAGTACCTCTACAGCCAGACGGGTTCTGTTCTCCAGAGATCCGCCGTATTCATCCTCTCTCTTATTAAACAGCGGTGATAAAAACTGATTGATCAGCCAGCCGTGTCCGCCGTGGATCATGATCATTTCAAAACCGGCACGTTTGGCAAGCCCGGCAACATGGCCATAGGAAGCTACGATCTCATCGATCATCTCCTTAGTCAGTGCCTTTACTTTTACGCCGTCTGCGCGAACCGTATCGCTTGGTCCCCACTGATTCATCTCGTGCTGTCTGGATTTATCTGTCATATATGTACCGGCAAACTGACCGGAATGCGACAATTCCAGAGACGGAATGGCTCCGTGTCTGCGGATCGCATCCGCCGTGTAGGTAGCACAGGCCAGAGAGTTCAGAATACTCTCATCCAGATGATAGGCATGCGAACCGTCTGTAGCCGGATGGACCATACACTCGCTGACCGTTACCGCCGCAGCGCCGCCTCTGCCGCGAAGCTCATAAAAAGCCGTGGACTTCGGTCCGATACAGCCGTCGTTCGTAATATCCGTTCCTCCCATCGGAGCTGAAAACATACGGTTTCTGAAAGTAGTTCTTCCGATCGTGATCGGACTGGATAAATGCGGGTATTTACGTTTCATAGGATATCTCCTCCTCTTCAATCAGGTGCCAAATGCAGACCAATGAATTCCAATACTCAGGTTATCCATATGATACCATAATACCGGCGAAAGAACTGTCTGTAATTTGTTCTTTTTGTATTTTTCCTGCCTTTCTGTAAAGGACTCACATACTTCACATGCCCAAAAAAGGTCCGGCAGCAGCCGAACCCTTTTGTCTAATCTATAATCTGTCATTTATACACGGAGCATTTCACACTCCGATTCTTTCATCATCCGATGATCTCCGTCTCCTCCGGAATGATCAGGGCCGCAATGATATATGCCAGTACTCCGGAACCTCCCATACAGCAGATAATAACCATGCCAAGCCGAATAAGGGTCGGATCAATATTGAAATACTCTCCGATTCCGCCGCAGACACCGGCGATCTTTCTGTCTTTTACACTTCTGTACAGTTTTTTCTCCATAACATCTACCTCCATATTACTCGTATGCTAAAAACCATGGATCATATTGTATATTTTTTTAAGCCTGTCATCCCCATGCAGCCGGGTAGTTTCTATTGATATGCATGCCGCTGTTTCAAGTCGAGCTTATCCATCAGGCTCTTACCGAAGGTGTTCGATCCGCAAGGATCATAAAGATCAGTCCAAGAGCAAAGAACACGGCCAGAGAAGCCACGGCAACATTCACGGTTTCTCCTGCCAGCTTTACAGCTCCGAGTACAAAGGATCCAAGGAAGGAGGCTCCTTTACAGAAGATATCGTACAGGCCAAAGTATTCTCCGGAGTTATCTGCAGGAATGATCTTGGCGAAATAGCTTCTGGACAAAGACTGGATCGATCCCTGAAACATACCGATGCCGAATGCCAGAATACCGAAGCCAAGCAGGCTGTGCAGCGTCAATGCATACAGGCACACAAAGAAATACCCGATGATACAGATCTCGATCAGCGTAACCGTTCTGTACCTTGCGGAAAGTTTTGCAAACAGCAGAGAAAAGGCAAAAGCAACCACCTGTGTCGCCAGCAGTGTAATGACCTGTCCAACCGTGTTCAGTCCCAGATCCGTTCCCACATTGATGCAGTTGTCAATGATCGTACCGACACCGTCGATGTACAGGAAAAAGGCAATCAGGAAAAACATGACCTTATGATCGGTCACACAGATATGTTTGATCGTACGGCCGATCCGTTTGAACACAGCCAGTACCACTCCTTTTTCCGCTTCCACATAATGGATCTGCTTATAGTTCTTCAGCAGCGGAACCGTCACCGCAAACCACCAGAGTGCCGTAACCGTGAATCCGATGACCTTGGATACACGCCCGGGAAGAATGCCGACCATATCCGGTCCCAGAACATAGGAGATCAACGCTACCAGGAACGGTGCACAGGAACCGATATATCCCCAGGCAAAGCCATAGGAAGATACCGCATCCATCCGTTCTTCTGTTGTAATATCCGGCAGCATGGAGTCATAAAATGTCTGTGATACCGAATAAGCGATCTTACTGATGATATAGATCACCAGAAAAACAAACCATCCGGAGACCAGACCGTTCAGAATACAGCCGATCACACCGATTGCAAGAACGGTAGAGAAAAACAGTTTTTTCCTGTCCTTATGATCGGTGAAGGCTCCCAATGCCGGTCCCAGAATCGCTACAATGATGGTGATCAGAGAGGTTCCAAGTGCCCAGTAGGCAGTTGCCTGGTCTCCGGTGATCTGTCCCGGTCCGTTCCCGATGGCAAGTGCTTTAAACCAGATCGGAATCAGTGAACAGGCAATCATTGTGTATGCAGAATTACCGACATCATACAGGATCCATGATTTCTCAAGCTTTGTGAGTTTCTCTTTTTTATTCATCGATTCGCTCCCCTTCAAAGTTCAGGTCAAAAGCCTCGTTCAGTTCCTCATGCGCATACAGGAAATTCACGTAGTTTTTCATAAGAACCGGATACAGTTCCAACGCCTGCTTCTGCATCTTATAGATGCGGTCATTACTTTCCGCACAGCGTATATCTTCCTCATAATCCAGAAACAGATCGCCGAAATCCCCACTGATCTGCAGTCTGTCAATAATTTTGCGCAGGGCCACCTTCTTCTTTTCATTCGGTGAGAACAGCAGATGAAGCACATGTTTCTGTCCGTCCGTCGCCTTCTTTACTTCCTTTGCTGAAAGAGGGAAAAAACGTGCAAGGATCGCTGCCGTTTTCTTTCCCGGAAAAAGCGTCTCTGAACGATCAACCAGCAGCGGATCCAGGCCATCCTTTCTCATCAGGTAGGCCTCATACTGCGATTCGATATAGTTATGCGACAGACCGGACTCTTCCGTCAGACGGTTGATGTACCCGTGGCAGGAGGAATCCAGGGCAAAATGTGCCAGAAATCCAAGCAGATACGCCATCATCGCACCTTTATCATCCAATCGCTGAAACGGTTCTCTGGTATCCCTGAAAAACGCTTTTCCCGATCGGAAATGCATGCTGCTTCCGAAAGTATTTACCTTGTTTTTCTTAAGGGGGTCGTAATAGAAAAAGATATCCGGTCCATGAACCCCGAAATTAAATTCCTCCCGATGAGCAAGACAGGCTTTTCGAAATTTAGGCGGCATCGTCTGTATACATGCCTCCCCAAAGATATGATGTGCATATGCTGCGGGCATACTCTCCTCCTTCAGAAGCCAGTGATCATGCAGACCCTTTTCTCCGTTTCCGATCTCGTTTCTGCTGTCTCTGTCTTCTTAAACGTTTTATTACTGCTATTTTACCATATTTGAATGGTCTGCAGAAACGTATTTTTAGCCATATATAATATAGAATGTGCCTTGGCACATTCTCGCGCAGAGCGTGGCTGCGAAGCGATATCTTCCTGATTGCACGAATGCACATCCCGAGGAGCATTTTGTTTCGCCGGGAAGCTTTGTTCCCGGTAAACCAAAAAAGCTGTGCATCCCCGAAAAGGATACACAGCTTTATACAGTTATAAACAATACGCCTGTTTATACCACATATGAAGATAGCAGCAATGCTTATTCATCATAATCGGCAGCGGTTGCAGTATCAAACATATCGGTAACCGCTTTGTCCGGTGCCGGCGTAAGCAGTGTAACGATCACAGCAACGATTCCGCCTGCAAGGAATCCGGGAACCAGCTCATAAATTCCTGTTCCGCTGCATGCCATCAGCCAGATCGCATCAACAACAGCACCTGCAACAACACCTGCACATGCACCTGCATAATTGAATCTTCTCCAGAACAGAGAAAGCAGAACGACCGGACCGAATGCTGCCCCGAAAAGTCCCCATGCATTCTCAACCATGTTCATGATCGCCTGTGCACCGGATCCGTTGGAGGATGCGATCATATAAGCAATGATTGCAATCACAACAACCGTTGCTCTTCCCATCCAGAGTACTTCCTTATCTCCTGCATTCTTGCGGATAAGCGGTTTGTACAGGTCGGATGTGAAAGAACTGGAAGCAACCAGAAGCTGAGAATCAGCAGTTGAAACAGATGCTGCCATAATCGCCGCAAGCAGGAATCCTGCGATTGCCGGCGGGAAGAATCTGCGGGCCATTACTATAAATACGGTTTTCTGAAGTCCCTGTGTCAGAAGTTCCTCCGCAACGATCATTCTTGCATAGTAAGCAACCAGGCAGGCTCCTCCGATGGAAAGAACGACCCAGATGATCGCAACTACTGCGGATTTTTTGATCATAGACGGTTTCTCGATCGACATAAATCGAACCAGGATATGCGGCATGCCGAAGTATCCAAGTCCCCATCCGAGTCCGGAAACGATATCCTTCCAGGATGCAGAAAACAGACCGGCACCGAAATTACAGGTAACCACTGCTCCGCTTGCATCCGTGTAGGTATACACCTGTGCAAGAAGGGAAGTGTCCAGGTTCTGTGTCATAACAACAATGATCGGAATCGCCAGCAGTGCGATCATCATCAGAATACCCTGGAAAAAGTCTGTCCAGCAGACAGCCTTGAAACCGCCGAGAAATGTATAACCGATAATGATCAACGTAAAGATGATCATTGCCGTAGATTCCTGAATTCCCGGGAACAGCATGGTAAATACCGATGTTCCGGCAACAAAAGCAGATGCTACATAAACGGTAAACGCGATCAAAAAGATGATTGCACAGATCACCTGCAGTGTTTTCTTCTCAGAAGCAAAACGGTTGGTCAGGTACTGCGGCAGCGTAATGGCATCATTGGCAGCCTTGCTCAGCTTACGAAGGCGGGCTGCACAGAAGATCCAGTTTGCTGCCGTTCCAAGAGCAAGTCCGATACCGATCCAGATCTGGCCGAACCCGAAGGCAAGGATCGAACCCGGAAGTCCCATCAGCAGCCAGGCTGACATATCAGATGCCTGGGCAGACATCGCCGTAACCCACGGTCCCATACTTCTTCCGCCTAAAAAATAATCCTCCTGGTCTTTGTTGCTTCCGTTAAAGAAGAAGATCAGACCTACAAAGAAGAGGATCACAAAATAACCAATAAAAACTAAAATTTCAGCGTTAAACATATTTTCCACCTCTCATAATCGATAGAACCTATACTAACACCGAATTCACCAATCCAAAATATGAACTATAGTTTGTACTTTAACCAATATAAGCAGCTCATATACACGTAATAGCAACTAGTGAATCCGAAGATTCCCCTTGTATTTTCTGCATTTTTCGGCTTATAGTATAGGCATAAACATATGAACAAATAGTAGACTGATATATGAATTAAACAGGAGAATCCCAAACCATGAGAAAAAACACGAACCAGACCAAAAGCAGAATCGTATCATCGGCATGGAAGCTCTTCTATCGCTACGGCTACGATAATACAACCATCGACGATATCGTTGAGCACTCCCATACCTCCAAAGGCTCTTTTTATCATTACTTCAAGTCCAAGGACGAACTTCTGGGTTCTCTCTCCTATCTGTTCGACGAAAAGTACGAAGAACTGATCACCACACTGCCGGATGATCTGGATCCGATCGCTAAGCTGCTTCTCCTGAATGAAGAGCTGTTTCTTATGATCGAGAATACGGTTCCGGTTACCATTCTCACACAGCTTTTCGGCTCGCAGCTGACGACCAAAAGTGAGAAGCATCTGCTTGATCCGGAACGCAGCTATTATAAGGTCCTGCATCTGATCGCTACGGAAGGAAAAGAAAAAAACATCTTCCGCGATGATCTGACCGTCAATGACATTTCCAGAGCATATGCCCTCTTTGAGCGTGCCATGATGTATGACTGGTGTATTTCCAACGGAAATTACTCTCTGTGTCAGTATTCACAGAAGATGTTTCCTCTGTTCTTAAACGGAATGCGGAAGCAGGAGATCTGACTCCCGCTTCCGCATTTCTATTCTATGTAAATTATTCTTCATTTATTTTTTTCGAACACAGCCCGTGCTTCTTCATGCTTTCCTTCTTTCAGAAGGGCATGAATCTGTACTTCTTTCTCTTTTCGCAGTTTTTCCTGTTCAAAAATATCACTGCTGAAATACTTTTTATAGATCGATTTGCGGTAAGCCCGTCCGCTCATCTCGCGGATCGTTCCGTTTTCCAGAATCAGGATACGGTCCGCACAGTTGGTTACCGTAAAGAAATCATGGGAAACCAGCAGCACGGTACCCTCATAGGCCCGAATCGCCTCCTCCAGAGCGATCTGCGCATACATATCCAGATGACTGGTAGGCTCATCCAGAAACAGAATCTCTGCTTTGCTGTCCGCAAGTGCATACAGCTGACGCAGATTTCGCTCCCCTCCGGACAGCTGCTCTGCTCCGTCCTCGTCATAGATCTGTCTGAAAAAGCCGACCCGTTCCGGATCCACTTTTTTTGTCATCTCATAGACATCCTGCAGCAGACTGGATTTTCCGGTTCCGTTCGCTCCTACGACAGCGACCTTCTCACCTTCTTTAATCGTAAATGATACATCGGTAAGGATCGGACGGTCATAACATAAGGAATATCCTTCCACTGCAATTGCTGTCTGCGGAGTTCCGTTCTTTTTCTCCTCATCGATCTCCGGAAAACGGAACTGATACGGATGTTCTTCAATAAAAGGATTCTTTCCGCGTTTCACCTTCAGCCGTTCCAGATAACTGACTCTTGCTTTCAGCTGATTGCCGCTCTTCGGGTTTGGCGTATTGGTTGCCGCTGCCCGGATCCTTTCGATCACTTTCTCCTGGATCTGAATAAAATCATCAAATTTGGCTGCATTCTCCTGCATATTGATCTTGGTATCCAGCATGGCTGCGTTATACTCCGCAAAGCTTCCAGGGAATTCCTGCAGTTCTTCGTTTTCGATGTGCAGGATCTTGTTGAAGCACTGATTCAGAAGCAGCCGGTTATGCGTGATCACAAGTATCGTTCCCTGATAGGCATTGATCAGTTTCATGAGACCGATGCTATTCTCAAAATCCAGAAAAACATCCGGTTCATCCATGATCAGCAGCTGCGGTTTCAGCAGCATATTCCGGATAATGGAAAGCATCTTGTATTCACCGCCGCTGATCGCATTGACGGGAACATCTGCAATTTCTGACAAACCGGCAAGTGCAAGCTGTTTTCCAATGTTGGCAGCATAGTTATATGCATCCAGTGCATCCATCTCATCCAGGATCTTCTGATAACGGCCGTATACCTCATCCATATCCTCTGCTGTTCCCATCTCCTCACAGATCGCATCATTCTGCCGCTGCAGTTCTGTAAAAGGTTCTGCCAGATACTCATAGGACGTGATCGTACTTTCTTCATGGTTCACAAACTGACTGACCATACCGATTCGAATATTCTCATCAATTTTGATTATACCTTCATAAGTATAGGAATCTCTGTCCAGAATCAGATTCAGCAGCGTAGACTTTCCCGTTCCGTTGCTGCCGATCAGAACGGCATGATCGCCCTCTCTGATCTCAAAACTGATCTTATTATACAGATCCTTCTGCGGATAGCTGAAGGTTACTTCCTTAAAACAAATCACTCTTTTATCCTCCCGATTCCGGTACTTATAAACATACGGCAATCTCTCACAGAATACCTCTGCGAGATTCGCGATTTCACGTACACTGCAATGATAATCACGATTCCGCACACTCTGCAGCAAAATTCACGATTCCAACGTACACTGCAGCAAAACTCACAATTCCACGAACTTCGCAGTGTGAATCTCTTCTCCTGCATTTTCTGTTCAGGATTCGTATTTTATACGATTTCTCCTCTTCTGTCACGGAAAGTATGGCATGAGACGGAAAGTTTCG
>JAUNAK010000034.1:0-4872 GCA_030527665.1 Eubacteriales bacterium | reverse complement strand
CAAGATTTTGTTTTCCATCCCCTCTGTTTTCGCTTCACATAATGATATACTAAAAGCATCTGATTGTTTTCCATTCGATTAGCTTCTATCGTGAATTTCGAAATGGATTCACCTTTGATGCTGATCCTGCGAAAGGAGTTTTCCATGATCGATTATTCTGTTGAATACCGTTCCAAGCTTCGCACTCCCGAGGAAGCCGTTCAGATCGTTAAAAGCGGTGACTGGATCGACTATTGCACCAATGTCTGCTTTCCGACCTTGCTGGATGCCGCTCTGGCCAAACGTAAAGACGAACTGCAGGATGTGAAGATCAGAGGCAATCTGATTTTTGATCCGATTCAGACTGTGGAATGTGACCCGGAACGGGAACATTTCATCTATAACAGCTGGCACTGTTCTGCCTATGAACGCAGTCTGTGCGACCGCGGTCTCTGCAATTATATTCCGATGATCTTCCGTAATATGGTTCCCTATTACCGCCACTTCCTGACTGTGAATGTGGCCATGATGTGTGTGACATCGATGGACAAGCACGGCTACTTTAATCTGTCCTGTGCGACCGGTGTGGCAAAAGGAATCCTTGATAAGGCCGATGTGGTTATTCTGGAGATAAATGAACATCTTCCCCGTGTTCATGGCGGCTTTGATGAAGTTATTCACATTCGCGATGTTGACTACATAGTAGAAGGCGAGCATGCTCCCTTAAAAGAATTCCCTTCTCCGGCTCCTACCGAACAGGATATTAAGATTGCCAGTCTGATTCTTCCGTTCATTCCGTCCGGTGCCACCCTGCAGCTGGGAATCGGCGGCATGCCGAATGTGATTGGAACCGAACTGTGTCATTCCGATCTGCAGGATCTCGGGATGCACACCGAGCTTGTCGGTGATGCCTATCTGGAGCTTTTCAAAGCCGGCAAGCTGACAAACAAGAAATGCAATGCCCATATCGGCAAAGGAATGGCCGGCATTGTATTCGGTTCCAAAGATCTGTACGAATGGGTGGATGAAAATCCGGGTATTTCCATTGCACCGCTGGAATATGTCAATGCACCGGAGACCATCGGTTCCATCGATAATATGATCTCCATCAACAACTGTATTGCCGTTGATCTGTACGGTCAGGTCTGCGCTGAAAGTGCCGGACTGCGTCAGATCTCCGGTACCGGCGGACAGCTGGATTATCTCACCGGAGCAGCCATGAGCCGGGGCGGAAAAGCATTTATCTGCATGACTTCCACCTATACCGATCACAACGGACAGTTGTGTTCCCGTGTAAAACCGTTTTTCCACGGAGACATCATCACCGATCCCCGCAGCCAGGCCTACTATCTGGCTACCGAGTACGGTGTAGTCAATCTGGTTGGCTGTACCACCTGGGAACGCGCAGAAAAGATCATATCCATTGCCCATCCCCTCTTCCGTGACGAGCTGATCCGGCATGCAGAGGAACAGAAAATCTGGACAAGAAGCAATCGCAGATAACATACAAAAACTGCTGTACAGAAGTATCATGCTCCTTGTACAGCAGTTTTTTGTGCTTGGGAATCATTCACTCTCTTCTACGACGAATTCCCATTTGCTCTTTGACGCTTATCCTTTTTGCTATTAGGCGTTTATCCCTTAGCAGGTCGAGTTTATTTCGCTGCCAGCTGAGCATCCAGCTCAGCCATTGCCTCCTCCGGCGTACTGCAGATTGAAAACAGTTTCATTACTTTCTCTCTGAAAAATCCCTTTGCATTGGCTGCCTGCATCATCGCATACAGCTCATTGTAATATCCTTCTACATTCAGAAGAATGATCGGCTTATTGCCCAGTCGATCCAGCTCCTTCAATGTCAGAATCTGGAAAAATTCATCAAAAGTTCCGATGCCGCCGGGAACGACAATGAACGCATCGGCTCTCGATTCCATGATCACTTTACGCTCTGCCATAGTCTCTGTATCGATTACTTCCGTACATTCGTAGATCGGTTCAAATTCATGCATAAAGTGAGGAGTTACACCGATAATATAGCCGCCAGCTTCTGTCATGCCGCGCGCTGCGGCTCCCATCAGACCGGATGCACCTGCACCATAGATCATAGAATGTCCATGTCCGGCGATCTGTCTTCCCAGTTCTTCTACCGTCTCGATATAATCTTCCTGAATTCGATCACTTGCTGCACCATATAAACAAATACATGCCATAAAGACACCTCCTGTATTTTTATTATTTCTGCCGAAACAATTTAGATATTTGACTCTGATTATAGCAGAATTGCATAACAAAAGGAAGCTTAATTCATGTATGCATCGATTCCATCTGCAATTCCCTTTGCCATGGTGATCTGAAACTCACTGTTGGTGATCTTCAGATCATCCTCCGGATTACTCATATATCCCAGCTCGATCAGCGTACAGGGAACATTGCACCAGTTGTTGCCCGTCAGGTCATCTCTTTCAACCACTCCGCGATTATACAAGCCTGTTGCTCTGCAGTAGTTGGAAATGATGGCATCGGAAAGTGCCCGGTTTTTCGGATACATGGCAGCTACTGCCGGATTCGACGGGGATGTACACATAACAGATGCACCATATGCGGCAGAAGAATAAAAGCTGTCCCCATGGATTCGAAGAAATACATCCGCATGAATATCATTGGCGCACTGGGCACGTTCCACACAGCTCGGTGATGTATTGTGATCTTCTCTGGTCATGACCACCTCATATCCGCGCGCTTCCAGCTCTGTACGAAGAATTTTGGAAAATGCAAGAGTCATCTGATATTCATAGATTCCGGATGTTGTTCCGGTTGCTCCATGGTTGTCCTTTGCTTTCATCTCTGAAGAACCGGGATACAAAGGTTCCACACCGGATGCCGGATTTGCCGTATGCCCCGGATCCAGAACGATCACGCCTTTCGAAGCAGCTGCATATGGTTCTGTATTCACACGGCAGCCATACCAGGCAAGTCCTTCATCCTTCCAGCCCAGCGACACCAGCATGTCTCTTTCTTCCGGATTTCCGGTATAATTATGCGCTCCGGCGACTGCATTCGGATTGTACTGTCTGAAAAGAACCGCCGTCTTCGCATCATCGGAATACCACCCGATTCCTTCATCGTTCCATCCGACCCGGACCAGATAGTTTTTCTCATTCAGATCCATGGTGTAATGATGATCGCCGGCATTGGGATTGTATACTCGATACACCGGTGTCTCCGATACTGCCGGTGCATTCCAGCAGACACCTTCGTACCTCCATCCCAGTCCTGTCAGCATCTCTTTCTCTTCTGTATTTCCGGTATAAAAATGCTCACCGCTGCTTCGATTGTACAGTCGGTGCATCTCCACTTCCCCTTCGGGAACCGTATGCGCCTCATCAGCATATACAGCAGCCGAGAACAGCAGACTGCAAAGTACTGTCAGAACCAGCAGTATCGTTCTGCATCCGCCGATGCTCCCTTTTCTTACACTATTCATTTTCTGTTTCACCTCTCTGAATATCATGCATTTTCCTCTCTAAATATCATGTATTTTCCCTCGCATTTTCGTGATGCATTGCTCTGTTCCGTTCCTGCACCGGAGGCAGCTTCTCCTGTTGACCGGACGGATCTTTTCGTACCGCAGCATTATCTCCTCCGGGATCCGCATTGGCGGTCAGTGAACGCTTTTTCCCTTTGCAATTACTTTCAGAATATTCAGACTTGTATCCAGAATACACAGATCCGCATCATAGCCTTCTTCGATTTTCCCTTTTCCTTTCAGCTGCAGAATATTTGCCGGATTCGCCGTAATAGCAGCCAGAGCAACTGCAAACGGAATATGTGTTTTGAACACGCATTCCTTTATTTCCTTCAGGAGACAGCTGGACTGTCCCACTCCCATTCCAAGGAATTCACCGTCTTTGCTGTAAATGGGAAGACTTCCCTGTCCGTCCGAAGAGATCGTCATCCGGTCGGGAGCAACACCGGCTTCCAGCATCCTCTGCATGCCATAGCATACACGTACTTCATCGCAGATCGTCTCCCAGTAATCGATATCCTCATTTCCCGTAAAGTCGACCGCACCGCCTTTCAATGCATATTGTATCGCTTCTCTGAAAAGTTTTTCATTTCGATTGATATGCGTCGGCAGGAACTGCGATGCGGGAATCTCCGTTTCTTCCAGCACACGGTTGACCAGATCCAGACATCTGGGACCGTCTCCCATGTGAATATTGATGATTCCCGCCTTACCGGAAAGTACACCTCCGAGACGTGTATCTGCCGCGACACGGGCAAATTCCTCAAAAGTCGGCTGTGAGGAACGATGATCCGAAACAGCGATCTCTCCGGTTCCGATGATCTCCTCGATCATCATAATGTCCTTGGTAATGCTGTCGGTAAGTGTATGAACCGGGATCTGATAGCTTCCCGTATAGCAATAGGCGGAGATTCCCTGTTCACGAAGCCCCTTCGTCTTAGCGACCAGAGCGCACATATCTCTGCCGATTCCGTCGGTTCCAAGGCATCCGACCACAGTGGTTACACCGTATTTAACCAGGTTTTCTACCGTTGCCTCCGGTGTACGATTGGCAAAACCGCCCTCGCCCCCGCCTCCGAGCACATGCACATGGCAGTCGATAAACCCGGGAGTAAGAACTGCCCCTGTACCGTCTATGACAGTCGCATCCGCAAGAAATGTAATCAGCGGGATCGTTCCAGGCTCTGCGATCCTGACGATCTTGTCATTGATCGTCAGTACATCCTTTCTTCCCAGATGCTGCGGTGCATATACATCTATATTCTGTATTAACAACATCATACGAATTATCCTCTTATCATTGATTTATACATTACTGTTACTAATTCCATGAGCTGTCACTGATCTGCTCAGATATCCTGTCATGATAC